>CAJOLG010000093.1 GCA_905235315.1 uncultured Solobacterium sp.
TTGTTGTAGACCGTCTTGGCCTGCTGAAACGTATCATAGGCCCCTTCGATGATCTCTTCTGTCTCAAAATCAACAAGATGAAAATAACCGTCTGCGGTCACATCAACTGGTTCAAGTGCTTTTATCGGAACACGGACCATGGCAGCCGTAAGCAGAGCGGCTGAAAGTCCTGCTGTTATTTTTTTAAACATACAAAATATTTTACTATATTTTTCAGATTAAGGAGCGATGTACAGCAGCATTACTTTAAACCCTTTTGCGTACTGTGACAGAAACTCATCAATATCCATGCGGTGACTGGGTTTTCCGTATACCGCATTGAAAATATAAATACTGCCGTCATGGCGAATCCGGTATGCGCAGTAATGCGATCCGGGCTTCCTGGAATAGAGCAGAATCCCGTTTTTACTGGCGGGCATCTTCTGCGCCGCTGCTTTCCTTCCAAACGCAGCTTTAACGGGAAGCCCCTTTCTGCGCAGATACAGAAACAGCTTAAAATAGTTTTCGCCGAAGAGTTCTCCGGTCGGATCAAACCGTGAAAGTCCGTATGCGGTTTCCTTCATGGTCTGTTCATGCCCGTTCAGTTTCAGAATGTTATATGCGGCGATCCAGCCGCAGCCTTTATCCTTTGTCGAAAACCTGCCGAACGGAAGACGGTTCATCCGGCCCTGATCGATCAGATATCCTTCCCGGTCAAAGCAGCTGTCCGGGATCAGGTACCGCCATTCCTCCACGGTCCGACGAAAGACCTCTCCTTTCGGATAAAACAGATTGCGCGGAAATACCGCTTTCATACGCGGGTCATCGGAACAGGCATACAGATCTGTCGGGTGGTAGCTTCGAATCGCCTCATTTGCGGTGATCGCAAACGCGTGATGAATCAGATCGGAAGAGACCTCTTCTTTGAATTCCGTCAAAACCAGCACGTGCCCGAGGCCGTCCGCTGTCAGGGATGCCCTGCCGATACATGTCATATTCTCCAGAATGAGAAAGGCGCGTGACGGTTCTCTGTCCTTAAACATTAAAAGCTTCGCGGGCGTTGATTCCGCGCGAAGCGTTTCTTCGGGAGCTGCTGTCCGAAGATAAATCATTCTCAGAAGTCTCCGTCATCCAGTTCGCGGATAAAACGGACTGCTTTACGGAACAGCTGCCTGTCGTTATCGTAGGTCAGAAGAGCAGCAGCGTCGAGACGGTTTGCCCACATGATCTCCGAAACTTCATCTTCCTGCCGTTTCAGCAGATTGCTCGCAGGAGACGCCAGAAACCAGACAACATCCTTTTCCACACCTTCCCGCGGGCTGTAATGTGTTTCTTCCCGGAACCCGCCTAAAAATCGAATATCCAGGCCGGTTTCCTCTTTTACTTCACGGCGGGCAGTTTCTGTTTCATCTTCGCTGCCTTCCGCATGCCCCTTTGGAAAGCACCAGTGCCCCTGGTTCTGACGGATGATCAGAACTTCAAGTTCCGGCGACTGCCGGAAAACCACTGCTCCGCAGGATTTCTCATAGTTATGTTTCATCTGTAACCCCTCTCAGATTCCTTCGCAGTTCAATATCTGAAAACGAACCTGCGTATATTAGTATACCTAATTATTGTCCGAACAAAAAGAAAAACCATCCGATCTCCGGAAAACCCGGAGTATCGGACGGTTGTATAGGAGCTGAATTACTTCACTGCCGGAATGACAGAGCCATCGCTCCAGTTATCGGTGATGAACTTGACAATCTCATCCGACTGCAGAACTTCGACAAGCGCCTTGATCTTCGCATCGTTCTCATGGCCTTCCTGGCATACAACGATGTTTACATACGGGTTGTTCTGGTCAGCCTGCTCAAGCAGAAGTGCATCGCTGCTCGGTTTGAGTCCAGCGCCGATTGCGTAGTTTCCATTGATCGCAACCAGATCGGCCGCCGCATCATCGAGTGCGTTGGTGAGCTGTTCCGGGTTTACTTCGATCGAGAAATCAAAGTTGTGCGGGTTGTCAACGATGTCTTCTTTTGTGGCAGAAAGCGAGTCAACGCCGTCTTTCAGGGTGATCAGCCCTGCTTTTGCGAGGATCTCAAGAACGCGGCCGTGATCCGCTACCGAGTTGGATGTGATGATATGTGCTCCGTCAGGAAGCTCATCGAGACTGGAATACTTCTTGGAGTAGAATCCGAACGGTTCGATATGAATGCCGCCGACATTGGAAATCTTATAATCGTTCTCTGCTTTCTCGTTGTCAAAGAACGGAACATGCTGGAAGTAGTTGGCATCTGCGTCCCCGTCAGAAACGGCACGGTTCGGTGTGTAATAATCTTCGGTTTCAATGATCTCAAGATCAATGTTGTACTGTTCCTTGAGAATCGGCTTTACCTCATTGAGGATGACCTCATGCGGATTCGCGGTTGCGATTACGGTAAGCTTTTCCGCTTCCGCCGGCTCAGCAGCTGCGGTATCAGCCGCAGTGTTTGATCCTGCAGAAGAACCGCAGGCGGTGAGTGTCAGCGCAAGAACAGCAGCTGTCAGTGTTTTAAATACGTTTGAAGTTTTCATTGTTTTTTCCCCTTTTCTGTTTTTTATCGTTTATCAATTTTTCGAACAATTGCATCACCGATCCACTGAATCGCAAATACGATCAGAACGATGATGATGGTGGATGTATACAGTACGGCATTGTTGCGTCTCGCAAAACCGTACATGTAGGCAAGATTTCCGAGTCCGCCCGCTCCGATAGCGCCCGCCATCGCCGTATATCCGACGAGCGATATGCCGGTCACCGCAATACCGGACACGATTGCGGGAAGTGCTTCGGGAAGCAGCACCTTGCGGATGATCTGCATGTTTGATGCCCCCATTGCCTTGGAGGCTTCAATCGTTCCCTTATCCACTTCCTGAAATGCAATCACGCACATTCTTGCGTAAAACGGTGTGGATGCGACAATCAGCGGCGGCAATGCGGCTTTGGCTCCCAGCATCGTGCCGACAAGCGCCCTGGTGAGCGGAATCAGCAGGATCAGAAGGATCATGAACGGAATGGCACGCAGTACATTGACGACTATATCAGTCACCCGGTTTATGATCCGGTTCTGAAACAGACCGCCGGTCTGTGTACAATACAGCAGGATACCGATCATCAGGCCGAACACCGAAGCGCAGAACAGCGACACAAATGTCATGAAGACGGTCTCCCATACAGCGGTAAGCAGCTGATCAAAGTTTAATGTAGAACCCATACTCACAGCACCTCCGCTTTCACGCCTTCTTCTACAAGTGTCTCGATAAAGATGTTGTACTCTTCATCCCGGCCGTGGTACAGGTGGAGATAGGTCACCCCGTACGGCCCGTCTGCCGAGTCACTGATGTTGGACGCAACGATACTGACCGGGAAACTCACCTTTCGGATCGCATTGGCAATCAATGCATCATCGGTGTTGTTTCCGGTGAATGTCAGACGGAGCAGCTGTCCGTCCGGATATTTGTCTTTCAGCGTTTCCGCCAGTTCTTCAATCGTGGAATGATCATCCACATTCTGAACAAACCGCTTTGTGATTTCATGACGCGGATGTTCGAAGAGATCCCTGACGGTACCTTCTTCCACGATTTTCCCGTCACTCATTACCGCCATGCGGGAACACACCCGCTGTACGACTTCCATCTGATGCGTGATCATCACAATCGTGATGCCGAGCTCCTCATTGATCCGTTTCAGAAGATCCAGAATCTGTTCCGTCGTGTCCGGATCCAGTGCGGAAGTTGCTTCATCACAGAGCAGGATATGCGGATTGTTTGCCAGCGCACGGGCAATCCCGACACGCTGTTTCTGTCCGCCTGAGAGCTCGCTCGGATAGGCATTTTCTCTGCCGTCCAGGCCGACAAGATGAATCAGTTCCGAGGAGCGTTTGCGGCGTTCCGCCTTCGGTACGCCGGCAAATTCCAGAGGAAGCTCGATATTCATTCTTACTGTCCTTGACCAGAGCAGATTGAAGTGCTGGAAGATCATACCGATGTTGCGCCGTTCGGCAATGAGGTCCTTTTTATTCAAGGTCTGCATCGTGCGGCCGTCGATGATCACATCGCCGGCACTCTGTCGCTCGAGCTGATTGATGATCCGGACAAGGGTGCTTTTCCCGGCACCGGAATATCCGATAATACCGAAGATTTCACCGTCATTGATCGTAAGTGATACACCGTTGACAGCGTGAATCTGATCATCTTTGGTGTCGAATACTTTGGTAATATTCTTCAGTTCAATCATTGCTCTTTCTCCTTTCCAAAAAATAAATCCCGTCCATAAATGCATGGACGGGACGTGTTGTCTCGTGTTACCACCCTGCTTCACAGATACATCACTGCATCTGCCTCATTGAGTACCAACATACTCATTTCCGTTAACGGGGAATTCCGTCAGACCCTACATTTCGGATCTGCAGCTCCAAGACCATCTTCATGTGCACACAGCCGATCCCTTTTCAGCGTACGGGACTCTCTTCTGCGACAGAGTACACACTACTCTTCTTTTCACAGCCTTTCCAATAAGGAGTTTACCGCAAATGAAAATAAAGTCAATCATGTTTTCATGAAAATTGAAAATTTTTCCCGTCAAAAAAAGCCGGAATGTATCCGGCTGTAATACTCAGTTGCGATGGAAGAATGCGGGAATTCCGTCATCGTCGTCATCGATTGCGGAAATGGATCCAAATCCGATTCCGTCATCTCTGGACATCGAAACAGAGCCCATCGGGCTGGCTGCGATCGCAGGTCCGTCACTCGGAATGAGATCCGGCTTCGGCAGATCGAATCCGGTTGCGATAACCGTAACGATGATTGCTTCACCGATCTTATCATTGATGGCAACACCGAAGATGATATCAATATCAGAGCCGGCTGCGTCGCGAATATAATCAACTGCTTCCTGTGCATCGTATGCGCTCATGGAAACGCCGCCCGTAACATTGACGATAGCGGATTTCGCACCGGAAATCTGTGCCTCGAGCAGCGGGGACTGGATTGCCTTCTCCGCAGCTTCCTGGGCCTTGTTTTCACCCTGCGCCATACCGATACCGATCAGGGCGCTTCCCTGACCTTCCATTACGGACCGGATATCCGCAAAGTCGAGGTTGATGATCGCAGGAACCGCAATCAGGTCGGTGATCGTCTGAACACCCTGACGCAGAATATTGTCGGCTTCCTTGAATGCATCCTCAAACGGAATATGGCCGATGACTTCCAGAACCTTGTTGTTGGAGATGATGATCAGGGAGTCGACATACTCCTTGAGCTGTTCCAGACCCTGCTCCGCCTGAATCATTCTCTTCTTGCCTTCAAAGTTAAACGGCTTTGTGACAATACCAACGGTAAGGCAGCCAAGTTCTTTTGCGATCTTCGCAAACATCGGAGACGCACCGGTACCGGTTCCTCCGCCGAGGCCTGCTGTAAGGAACACCATGTCGGTGCCTTCCATTGCCTTGCGGATTTCCTCTTCACTCTCTACCGCAGCCTTCCGTCCGTTGTCCGGATTGCCGCCGGCACCGAGGCCGGATTTTCCAAGCTGAATCTTGTTCTGAACCGGAGAAACATCGAGCGCCTGAAGATCGGTGTTCGCAATATAGAATTCAACACCCTGAACGCCTTCCTGAACCATCCGGTTTACTGCGTTTCCGCCGGCTCCGCCAATGCCGAAAACCTTTATTCTAGCTACCTGGTTGTACATCAAATCTGCCATAATTGGTACCTCTCTTATTTCTTCGCATCAAAGAGAATTCCTCTTAACTTTTTTGCGAGTGTATCTTCGGTATTCTCTGTCTCCTCACGTTCGCGATAGGATACGGATTTAATGAAGGAATCCATATCAAGACTGTTGTCGGTATAGCCGGTAATCGGCTGTCTGTCCTTGTAAGCGTAGAAAAGCCCGAGGCATGCGGATAACCCAGCATTACGTCCGCCAAGCGTTTCGGGAATATAGTCTTTGACCTCGCATTTGAGGGCATCGGCCAAGAGCGCAGAAAAGCCCTGCATTTCTCCGCCTTCGCCTGTAATAATAACAGTAGTCTTCCCCGCTTGCAAGATTGGCCGGCACAATTTCTCAATCGATGCCACCCATCCTTCTGCCATCGGACGAAGCGTCATACAGAGTTCTTTTTCAGTGATTTTCTTTGCGTCGGCTCCATCCTGCCAGATGTAGACCGGATTATCACTGTATTCCTTTTTCCCGAGCTGGGCACTGTATTTCACCAGTTCGCACGCATCTGCGGTACTCAGCCCGTACTGGGTTGTAAGAGAAGATGCAATCGTGCCCAGGCCGGAGTCAAGAATCATTGCGGAATTCACTCTGCCGTGCGTGATCAGGCCCAGCGTGGTCATCTCCCGCTCCATCTTAAGAACAATCACATTTCGATCAACCGCCTGTTCAAACAGCGCTGCTTCCTTTGCGACGGCGAAGATATCCAGATAAAGGTCCATCACCTGCAGATTCGACTGCTCTACACAGGTCACAAGATCAAAGCTCATTTTCCGGTCAGCGCAGAGAAGGTCGATATCAACCGTAAGTTCGGCGGCACGCTCCCCGAGCGGAATACGCCGGCTCGAGATGCCGTTTACGGTATATTTCACACATACTGTCTGAATCAAAGCGTAGTCCTTGCCGATATTCACCTGTTCCGCACGGCGCACGGCATTGCGGACATCCTGAATCGTAACGGTGTTGTCAATTCCCTCAATCCGTACCGTTGATTTCAGAGAATACCGCTTCATCCCGCAGCTGGGCATACCGAGAATGACGCGCTCGATTCTTGAGCCGATCATCTTCTCTGCATCCGCACATGCTTTCTGGATCGCGTTGATAACAGCGACAGGATCCGTCACGCTGTTACTGCTGATTCCGTTGCACGGGATGCGCTCGACTTTGATAATATTAAAACGCGTATTAAAAAATTCCCCGACAATGAGACGGACTTCCTGGTC
>CAJOLG010000094.1 GCA_905235315.1 uncultured Solobacterium sp.
AGACAATGCACTTCTGCTGGTCATACCATGTGCGCTTCTGCTTTATTTTCCTTCCTATCATCTGACGGTTCTTGTACTGGGCGCTTCCTTTTACTTTGTGTCCGTAAAGGATGCAAGTGTAATTCCGGCCGTATGCATTCTCTTCTTATTTTTGCTTCCGCTGCCGGAAACAGATCCTTCGATGAAAGAGGGATATGTCCGTGAGGTGAAGGAAAACTATGTTATCGCCGAGTATCATCACTCCCGGATCATTGTCTACACAAAGGAGATGCCGGTATATGATTCTCTGATCCGATTTGACGGGAACCCGGAGGCCATCCGTGAAACGAACGGGTTCTTCCGCTTTCCGTTTGCGCAGTACAGCAGACTGAAGGGAATCACCTGTACGGTTTCTCCGGATTCGGTTGTGGAACTGCAGGCGTCGCATTCCCTCCGTGGATTCCTGATGAAACGGATCCGAACCTTTGACCCGGAGACATCTGCCTGTCTGATGCAGGTCCTGTTTCGGGTGTCTTCTTCGGATGATGCGTTCTCCGGACTGTTTCAGGACCGGGGGATTTCGCTTGCGGGAGTCTTTGCCCTGTTTGACATCCTGCTGAACTACCTTTGTTATGAATCCGATCGAAAACGGTTCCGGTTTATTCTTACCGTTGCACTTGGGCTCTTTTATCATTGGACGTTTCTTCTTGCGCTTCGGCTGCTGAGAGGGATTCTTTCGGCGGCTGGGATAAACGGAAAGACACAGAGCGGGATTGCATTTCTCATCAGTCTTCGTCTGTTTCCGTATGCCGTATATTCGGCGTCCTTTCTGATGCCGTTGATATTCACGCTTGCGGAAAACGGCAGGAAGAATACGCTTAGCAGTTTTTTCTTCGGAATGCACGCAACCTCCGCTGTATTTCATACGGTCAATCCGCTCGAACTTTTATTGTTCCGCCGACTGCTTCCGCTTTCCGGGTTCTGCTGGCTCTGCGGACTTATCGAGGCATTGATTAAGATTCCGCTTCATGGTCTGATTTTATGGATCGACCGGATGTATGCGTTCATTCTGTTATTTGCATTGCCCGGAAGTATGATCGGTGCCGGGCTTCCGTTTTATTTATTACTGCAGTGGTCGGTGCATAAGAACCGATACCGCAGCTATCTTGCGGCAGGAATCTTTCTGGTATTTCAGGGATTCGGACTGTTTCACCCATTTGCGGAAGTTTCCTTTATCAATGTCGGACAGGGGGATTCGATTCTTGTGCGGTCGCCGTTAAGAACCGGAGACGTCCTGATCGATACCGGAAAGCCATCCCAGAAAAACAACGTATATACCTTTCTGAACGCAAAAGGGATCCGGCGGCTTGATACACTGGTGATAACACACGCGGATAATGATCACGCCGGAAATCAGGAGGCGGTTACGGAAGATTACCGGCCCGCTCAGGTGATTACAGAACATCAGGAATCCTTTACCGCAGGAAGGATACGGTTTCTCGATCTGAATGAACTCTCGAATGAAGATGAAAATGAGAGCTCCATCGTGACCGCATTCCGGCTTAATGGCCTGGAGATTCTTCTGATGGGCGACAGCTCCGCAAAAACGGAAGCACAGATTATCCGGAAGTATCCGGATCTTTCGTGCAATATTCTGAAACTTTCGCATCACGGCAGTAATACCGGAAGCAGTGAACGCTTTCTGGATACGGTCCGGCCGGACCTTGCGGTTGTGTCAAGCGGCAGCTATTCCATCTATCATCATCCCAGTCCCGATGTCGTGGAACGGCTGTATAACCGCCGCATTCCGTATTTGGATACGAAAGAGGAAGGGGATATCACCGTTCTCTGTTTTCCGGGAGTGAATCTGCTTTTAACAGCCTCCGGAAAGATTGCTATAATACGTGTGTGATCATTCTTCTGGAAGGAAAAGAGAGTTATCAGCTGAATACAAAAAAGCAGCAGCTCGTCAAAGAGTCTAAGGCAGAGGGCGAGAACATTGTCGTACTTGACGGCAGTTCCCGCACTTCTTTTTCAATGGAAGCGACTCTGAATCTCTGCGCAACGATCTCATTATTCGGTGACCGCAGAGTGGTGCTGGTTTCCAATCCGTATTTTCTGAAGTCCGGTTCCGGCGGCAGCGCCTCAGCATCCAAAAAGACATCACGCAAAAAGGGCGGCGGAAGCGCTGAGCTACTTGAAACATACTGTTCGGCCCCGAACCCGGATACGGACCTCATCTTTGTGTGTGACGGATTTCTCTGCGACAAGCGGACGAAGGAATATAAAATACTGTCTTCCTATGCGGGGAAGACGGTGCGGATCATTACGTTTTCCAATCCAAGTCCCTGGGAACTGGAAAAACTGATCGACCGGGAGCTCAATCTGAGAAACTATGTGCTTACGCCGGACGCAAAAGCCGAACTGAAACTGCGGATTTCTGACAGCGCTACTGAGTTTTACAGAACTCTGGATAAAATGGAACTCTACGGCGGAACACGGTTTGACCGCAAGGCCATTGCCGGGATTGTCAGTTTCAATGCGGAAGTGAATGTCTGGAAACTTTCGGATGCGTTTGTAAAGGGGAATGCCGCAAAGACGATGGAATCCTTCTTTGAACTGCGGGAGCACGCATCCATGGATGTTTATGGAATTATCCCGACGCTGAGTTACCGCCTGAAACGTCTGTATTGTGTAAAGTCCTGTGAGGAAGCGGGACTGCCGTTCAGTGAGATCCGGGCAAAGACCGGACAGGGATACCCGGAAAAGGATCTTGAAAGCTGCGGAGGACACAGTGCCCGATGGTTTTTGAGACGTCTTTCCGAACTGGCGGATCTCGATCAGGGTATGAAAACCGGACGCATTGACGGTATGACCGGCCTTGAACTGTTTCTGCTGAGGAATCTTCCCCATGAATGAATACGTCCGCGTGCATCACACGCTTGATCCGGTTTATGACAGACGGTCGGAAATTCTGATTCTGGGATCATTTCCGTCGGTTGTTTCGAGAGAGAAACATTTTTATTATGCAAATTCAACCAATCGTTTCTGGCCTGTTATGGAATGCCTGTTCAACGAAACGATTGCCGACCGCAGGGAATTCTGTCTGCGGCATCATATTGCGCTCTGGGATGTGATTGAAAGCTGTACCATTGCCGGATCCTCCGACAGCACGATCCGGGATGTGACCGCAAATGATATCGAGCACCTGATTCAGAATTCTTCGGTTCATACGGTGTTTACCACCGGTGCGAAAGCGGCCGCATTATACCGGAAGTATGTCAATGCTTCGCTTCCTGCGGTTCCGCTTCCGTCCACATCCGCTGCCAATGCGAATATGCGGCTGGATGATCTTGTTAAGGAGTATCGCTGTGTTAAAGAAGCCCTTGAAAAAAATTGAACTGCTCTCGCCGGCCGGGAATCCGGAAGCTCTGATCGCTGCGGTGCAGGGCGGGTGTGATGCGGTATATCTCGGTATCCGCAATTTCAGTGCGCGGGCATTTGCGGGGAATTTTGATCATGATGAATTTAAAGAAGCGGTCCGTTACTGTCATGTCCGGGGTGTAAAAGTGTATGTGACCATGAATACGCTTCTGTTTGAGGATGAGATCGATAATGCGATGAAAGAGGCGGAGTTTCTGTACGAGAATGACGCAGACGCACTTCTGATTCAGGATTTCGGTCTGTTTCACCGGATCCGTACGGAGTTCCCGGATTTTGAAGTTCACTGCAGCACACAGATGCATATTCATAATGCGGATGGCTGCCGCGTAATGAAAGAATGCGGTGCTTCCCGCGCAGTTCTTGCGCGGGAAACCCCGATCGAAGTAATCCGGGAATGCGCTGAAACCGGAATCGAAACCGAAGTATTTGCGTATGGCGCATTGTGTGTCTCCTACAGCGGTCAGTGTCTGATGAGCGAAGCCGTCAAGAACCGGTCGGGAAACCGCGGCGTATGCGCCCAGATGTGCCGCCTGCGTTTTTACGAAAATGACGGGGAAGTCCGCTGTCCTTCCGCGGAAGGGGAGTATGCGCTTGCGATGAAAGATCTGAATCTCATCAACGATATTCCCGAATTGATTGAAGCCGGAGTCAGCAGTCTTAAAATCGAAGGCCGGATGAAGCGCAAGGAATACGTATATCTCGTTACCAGAACGTTCCGTGAAGCAATTGATGCGTATTATGCGGGAACCCGTTACCGAATCTCCGGGCAGCGGCAGAAGGAACTTGAACTGCTGTTTAATCGGGGATTTACGCGCGGACATGCGTTCCATGATTCCCAGAACGAGCGCATGACCCGTTTCCGCCCGAACCATATGGGAGTACCCATCGGTACGGTTGTTTCCTTCCGAAACAATAAAGTTACGGTGGATCTCAGCGAGCCGCTGTACCAGCATGATGGCCTGCGCATACTGAATTCCCCGGCTGATACCGGCTTAACGGCAGTACGGATCGAGAAAAACGGAAAACTGGTCAATGAAGCAGGACGGGGAGACCGCGTTGTATTGGACTGTGCTTCCAAACCGCATCCGAAAAAGGGGCAGATCCTGCTGAAAACAACCGACCGGAAGCTTCAGGAAGATCTTGACCGTTCCATTGACAGGGAGGAACGGCGTGTTCCCGTAACGGTGCATTTTGAGGCAAGGGTATCGCAGCCGCTGCTTCTGACTGCGGAAGATCAGGACGGAAATCGGGCACGTGTTGAGAGTCCGCAGGTGCTTGAACCTGCGAAGAACGCGCCGATCACTAACGAACGGATCAAAGAGATTCTTATGAAAACAGGGGAAGAACCATATGATCCTGCTGTGATTTGCGATGGACTCGACGAAGTATTCCTTCCGGTATCGGTCTTAAATGAAACACGGCGCAGCCTGTACAGCACATTGTCTGACGCCCGGGCAGTAACCCATGAACGAATGGGGCGGCATCCGTATCAATTTTATGTTGAACCAAAAGAGTGTACGTTTCCCCGCATCCTCATTGACGGGGATGAATCCCAATCCGATTTGTATTTCAAACTGCCCGTTGTTTCGGAGACCGGATGTGATAGTATTTTACGGGACAGAGTGATACTGAGTGAACCAGGGAATCTGTCACTGCATAACGTGCATGCGGTAGCCGGCATGACATTGAATATTACAAATTCCTATTCTGCCGCATGGTTTCTGTCGCGGCCGGAAATCGAGGGCCTGATTCTTTCCTCTGAAGCCGACAGCCGCAGAATCCAATCGCTTCGCGATGCATTTATCGGAAGGTACGGGTTTGAACCGATGTTTTACCAGCTCGTTTACGGGCGCAGGACTCTGATGTGGATCAAGGACTATCATCTGACGCATCCTTATCTTGAGGATCTGCAGAAAACCCTGTATCCGGTCATTGACCGAGGAACGGTAACGGAAGTTCTTGAGCCGGAGCCTTATGTCAGTGAGAACAGTACCTGCAGGGGAAGCTATATCATTCTGACCACAGAGGATAGAAATCAATCTGAAGCAATCAAGGAGGAAGCTTATGAAGAAATTTCTGGAAGAGTTTAAGGCTTTTGCGCTGAAAGGGAACGTGATGGATATGGCAATCGGCGTTATCGTCGGTGCATCATTCGGCAACATCGTCACTTCCCTGACTGACAATTTTATCAATCCGCTGATTCAGGTACTCACCGGCGGTGCCGGAGAAGACGGCGTCAGTATCGGCGGCTCGTTCAAGATTGCGGGAGTCAGCTTCAATTACGGCGCATTCCTTTCCGATGTAATCAATTTCCTGATCATGGCCTTTATTCTGTTCTGCATTCTCAAAGCGGTAAACAAGGCTATGAGCCTCGGCAGTAAGGAAGAGGAAGAAAAACCTGCCGAAGATCCGGCAGATGTCAAACTGCTGAAAGAACTTGTCGCCATCGCAAAAGAGCAGAATCCGGAAGCTGCCAAAGCGGCGGAAGAGAAACTCGCAGGCGAATAAGACTGCACATTTTTCATGACATTTTCAAACGCCTTTCAAAAGGCGTTTTTCCTTTCTCTTTCGGTTCATAATACAGTCCCTTTTTGTTATAATAGGTTCGGTTTTTAAGGAGAATGTAATGTTTTTAAAACGGATCGAAATGCAGGGATTCAAATCTTTTGCGGACAAAACCGTTATTTCGTTTGAACATCCAATCACCGGAATCGTAGGACCCAATGGATGCGGAAAATCAAATATAACCGATGCGGTCAGATGGGTGCTCGGGGAACAGAGCAGCCGTCAGATGCGCGGTGAGAAAATGAGCGATGTTATCTTTTCCGGTTCAGCAGACCGCCGGGCTCTTAATATGGCCGAGGTTACGCTGGTCTTTGATAATTCCAATCATATTCTCAATTCCGATAAGGATGAGCTTGAGGTTACCCGCCGTCTTTTCCGGGATACCGGCGATGCGGAATACCTGATCAACCGGAATGCGGTTCGTCTCAAGGACGTTGTTGATCTGTTTCTTGATACGGGTCTTGGAAAATCCAGCCTCAGTATCATTTCACAGGGCAATGTCATTTCGTTTGCGGAAGCGAAACCGCTGGACAGACGCGGTATTTTTGAAGAGGCAGCCGGGGTGGCGAAATACAAGAAGCGCAAAATGGAAAGTCTTTCGAGACTGGCCCGCACCAAAGACAATCTGGACCGTTCGTCTGATATTCTGATTGAGCTTGAAAAACAGGTGAGCCCGCTGAAGCGCCAGGCCCGCAAAGCGGAAATTTACCGCGAGAAAAAACAGCGTCTTGAGGAAATCGAAATTGCGGTCCTTGTACAGGAAGTGGATGAACTCAATGCGTCGATTGAAGATACCAAGAAGACCCTGTTTGACATTGAAACAAAGAAGCAGATCTATTCTACGGATCTTCAGATCGGAGAAACAACGATCGCAGAACAGAAACGTGCAGCAGCGCAGCTTGAATCCGAGATCTCCGGACTGCAGG
>CAJOLG010000095.1 GCA_905235315.1 uncultured Solobacterium sp.
GGAGAAGTCACGGTTACAATTACCGGTAAAGGCAACTATAAGGGAACGGTAACCAGGACGTATCAGATCAACCCGAAAGAAGTTACAGTCAAGGCCGACGATAAAACAAAGGCAGCCGGTGCGGCAGATCCTGCATTTACCGCAGCGGTTACCGGTCTTATCGGCGATGACACAATCAGCTACACACTTACACGTGCAGCCGGAGAAGCAGCCGGGACATATACGATCACACCGGCAGGGGAAGAGCTCCAGGGCAACTACAAAGTTACGTATGAAACCGGAACCCTGACCATTACAGCACCGGATGATGACGACGATGATGATCCGACTCCGACTCCGACACCGATGCCTCCGGTGAACCCGACTCCGGGCCAGGACCCGACACCGACACCGGAACCGGGAGCGGTTCCTCCTCAGGGAGTGAGACCTGCTTCGACACCGGCACCGACCCCTTCGGCATCTCCGGATTCCGCAGCTGTCGAACCGGGCAAGACTCCTTCGGAGACAATCAGTCCTGCTCCTGCAGGCACGCCGGAACCGGGAGGTACCGATGGTACCGAAGGTCCTGAAGAGCCTGTGAAACAGGAGGAATACTGGGCACTGATCAACCTGATCAGCACCGTCGTAACTTCGCTGATCGGACTCGGCATGGCAATCACATTCTTCCGCAAAAAGGAGGATGAGAACGAGGAAGACGAAGAGAAGGCAAATGACAGAGCCAACAATGAAGAAGATGATCCGAACAGGCGGCGGAAGTCCAAGCTCCTTGGTCTGATTCCGGCTGTCGCAAGCATTGTCATCTTCGTGCTGACGGAGAACCTGAACAATCAGATGAGACTCACGGACAAGTGGACGATCTGGATGATTGCGCTCGCTCTCGGAAATGCGGTGCTGGCGGTCATTACCCGCAACCGGAAAGATGATGATTCGGATGACGCAAAGGAGAATGAAGCGGCAGCGTAAGTCTGACGCAGAGACTCTGACACAAACCGGATCATCCCGGACAATGCAGTAACGAGTTTGCCGGCAGTCCTGAAACAAGGGCTGCCGGTTTTCATTTACCGGAAAGAACGATGGAACTCTGTCCTTACGGCACATGCATGCGGTGTCGGAAGGCCTGAAAAAAGATCCGGTAGTTACATGCATTACACATATCTGCGTTTTGGTGACATAATAGAGTTATAAGAATGTACGAGAGGAGATAATTATGATTCGTACCAATATCGTTACACTTACTGTTATCCCGGCAATCGCATACCGGCAGAAGATCAAAGGCGGCAAATCGGGAATTGTGATTCTGCGTCCGGATGTTTCACAGCCAGGAATGGCTGAGATCAGCAGGACATCCGGGGAGCCGATTCCCAATAGGCAGACGAACCTGAAAAAGTACCCGCCGGAGGCATTCAAGGAGGCGATGACCCTTACGGTCGGAATGCCGTACAAACAGCAGAATTATGTGAAAGTCACAAAGGACATGGTTGCCAAACCGGTGAAGGAAAAGGAAGAGCCGGATGAGGTGGAAATCGCGCTGAATGAAGATGCGTATAAGAAAGTGGTGGAACACTACACCGACAAGACCGGGCATCTTTCCTATGATCTCATCAATAAGGATTTCATCAAGTTTGCCCATTCCAGCTCGATCGTGCGCAATATGATTGCCTGCGATGACAGTGCGGCGGATATCCGGGATTACATTGTGTATAACAAGATCCGCAATATCAGCGGAAATGATGATCTGACCGATGCGGAAATCGATCTGATCGTTTCTCTGCTGGATGAAGTCAGCCCGAAGGGGATCTTCAAGGAACTGAACAGCGAGATCCGCAAGATGAAGAAAGAGGCAAAACCCTCCTGAGAAGCGGTACGCAGGAACCGGAATGAAACCGAAAAAGCGCAGACTGCGCTTTTTCTGGTTTTGCGGACAAAAAACGAGATCATCATTGACGCTTGATGCATGCGGGAATCATACGGAAACGCCCGGTTTTACGCTATAATTCTTTTATAGCAGGAGGCATTTTATGACAATACAGCAGCTGCGCTATGCCATGGTGATTTCTGAAACGGGATCGTTCAGCCGCGCTGCGGAAACGCTTTATGTTTCGCAGCCTTCTCTTACGGAAGCGATCCGCGAACTGGAAAAGGAAATCGGAATCATTATCTTCAACCGTACCAGCCGCGGCGTGACGGTGACCGCCGACGGCAAGGAGTTTCTGCAGTACGCTGCTTCGGTGTGCGGCTCTTATGAAGAACTCATGGAGCGGTATGTCTCCGGGGAAGGCGCAAAGAAAAAATTCAGCGTCTCCACCCAGCATTATTCCTTTGCGGTGAAGGCGTTTGTGGAGATGGTCAAAAAGTTTGATACCCGGGAATATGAGTTTGCGTTAATGGAAGAGCGCACCCGGGAAGTGATCATGGATGTGGCGCTTGCCCGCAGTGAGATCGGGATCCTGTACCGTTCGGAATTCAACAGCAGTGCGATCAACAAGCTGCTGCGCACCAACGGCCTGACGTTCCATCATCTGATCGACTGCGATGCGTATGTGTACCTCTATAAAGATCACCCGCTGGCTAAGCGGAAATACATCACCTTTGACATGCTGGGAGATTATCCCTGCCTGGCGTTTGATCAGGGCGATACCGGCTCGTTCTACTATGCGGAAGAGATTCTCAGCACCAATGATTATCCGCGGATGATCAAGGCAAATGACCGTGCCACGATGCTGAACCTGATGGTGGGACTGAACGGATATACCATCTGTTCGGGCATTATCTGTGAAGAACTGAACGGCTCAGATTACCGGGCGGTCAAATTCAGGGGGGATGCGGAAAACCCGTCTGCGGTGATGGAGATCGGCTATCTTCTCCGCAGTAACTCTTCCCCGGGCCCGATTGCGGAACAGTATATCGAAGAACTGAAGCGATACCTCGGGCAGTAAAACGCTGCCGGCGTTTCTATAGGATTAACCTATCGCAACACATAAAAAGCGCGTATTGGCGCTTTTTTTCGGGACGCAGGAAAATAAGTTCAGCGAAAAGGAGTGCCATTATGAAGGTTCAGGAACTGCGAGTAGAAAGACTGTTCTCTTCCGTACTTCTCAGCATCTGCCGAATGTGCCGATGTTGAAGCGTGAGATCAGACAGATACAGAAAGTGAGGAAAAAAGAACATGACAGATATCAGAGATCCCAAGAATTGGAGTATTGAAACAAAGCAGCTTCACATCGGTCAGGAACAGGCTGACCCTGCAACAGACGCAAGAGCGGTACCGATCTATGCGACCGCATCCTATGTCTTCCATAACTCCCAGCATGCGGCTGACCGCTTTGCGCTGAAGGATGCCGGCAACATCTACAGCCGGCTCACAAACCCCACCGAAGGCGTATTTGAGGAGCGCATCGCTGCCCTGGAAAACGGCGTCGCAGCACTTGGACTTGCGTCCGGCGCGGCAGCCATCACCTACACGATTCAGGCACTCGCCAAGGCAGGAGAGCACATCGTAGCCTCCAAGACAATTTACGGCGGTACCTACAATCTCCTGGCGCACACGCTTCCGTTAACATCAGGTATTACCACAACGTTCGTGGATCCGGATGTTGAGGGCAGCTTCGAAAATGCGATTCAGGACAACACCAAAGCAATCTTTATCGAAACACTGGGAAATCCGAACTCCAATATCATCGATATTGAAGCCGTCGCAAAGATTGCCCATAAGCATAATGTCCCGCTGGTGATCGACAACACGTTCGCAACACCGGTGCTGGTTCGCCCGATTGAGTACGGCGCAGACATCGTTGTTCATTCCGCAACCAAGTTCATTAACGGTCACGGAACAGCGATCGGCGGCGTCATCGTCGACGGCGGTACCTTTGACTGGAAGGCATCCGGCAAGTATCCCTGGATCTCGGAACCGAACCCGAGTTACCATGGCGTATCCTTCACGGATGCGGCAGGCCCCGCAGCCTTCGCAACATATATCCGTGCGATCCTGCTGCGTGACACCGGCGCTACCGTATCACCGTTTGCGGCATTCCTGTTCCTGCAGGGACTGGAAACCCTGTCCGTACGCGTCGAGCGCCATGTCGAGAATGCCCTGAAGGTTGTTGAATATCTGAACAACCATCCGAAAGTGGAAGCAGTGCATCATCCTTCGCTTCCGACGGAACCGAGCAATGCGCTCTATCAGAAGTACTTCCCGAACGGCGGCGGCTCCATCTTCACATTTGAAGTCAAGGGCGATGCGGAAACCGCCAAGAAATTCATTGATAACCTGCCGATCTTCTCGCTGCTCGCGAATGTGGCGGATGTGAAATCCCTTGTCATTCATCCGGCAAGCACAACCCATTCCCAGCTGAGTGATGAGGAGCTTCTTGACCAGGGCATCAAGCCGAATACGGTCCGTCTTTCCATCGGTATTGAAAAAGCGGAAGATCTGATCGCAGCCCTGGATGTCGCATTTGCGGCGATCTAACCCAAACAAACCTGATACAATATCAAACACAAGGAGATTAATACTATGACAGCGATCAAGAAAAGCGCGGTTGAGCTGATCGGCAATACCCCGCTTCTGGAACTCACGCATCTTGAAGAGGCGTATGACCTGAAGGCGACGCTCCTCGGAAAGCTGGAATACTTCAATGTGACCGGCTCGGTAAAAGACCGTATCGCGAAAGCGATGATCGAAGATGCGGAAGCGAGCGGTGCGCTCAAACCGGGTTCCGTCATCATTGAACCGACCTCCGGCAATACCGGCATCGGACTTTCGTCCGTCGGTACCGCCAAAGGTTACCGTGTAATTATCGTCATGCCGGAAACATTCTCAATCGAACGCAGAAAACTGATCAAAGCCTACGGTGCGGAGATCGTGCTTTCCGAAGGTTCCAAGGGAATGAAGGGCGCAATTGCCAAAGCACAGGAGCTTGCGGCAGAGATTCCCAACAGCTTTATCCCGGGTCAGTTTGACAACCCTGCCAATCCCAAAATACATTACGAAACCACCGGCCCGGAAATCTTTGAGGCAACAGACGGAAATGTGGATATCCTGGTCGCCGGTGTCGGAACCGGCGGAACCGTTACCGGAACCGGCAAATATCTCAAGGAGAAGAAGCCGGATGTAAAAGTGGTTGCGGTAGAACCGGACAGTTCTCCGGTACTCTCGGGCGGAAATCCCGGCCCGCATAAGATTCAGGGTATCGGTGCCGGATTTGTGCCGGCAGTACTGGATACCGCGGTTTATGACGAGGTTATCCGTGTCACCAACGAAGACGCCCTTGCGACCGGAGCGGAGTTCGGCCGGAAGGAAGGCGTGCTCGTAGGTATCTCTGCGGGTGCTGCGGTTTATGCGGCAATCCAGCTCGCAAAGCGTCCGGAGAATGCAGGAAAGAACATTGTTGTAATCCTGCCGGATTCCGGAGACCGCTATCTTTCCACCGCATTATTTGAGTAAGTCTAACGATTTCGCGTCATTCCCACGAGAAAGGCCTGCCGTTCGGCAGACCTTTTGTTTTGTATTGGATGATTTGATCTGTTGACGAGGATCAGAATCCGTGTTTTTTGAACAGACGGTCCATCAGTTCCGGATAGGAATCCAGCGGGAAGCCCTGAACGGAATGTTCCTGAATGCCGAGATCCGCAAGATATCCGTGCAGCCAGACCGCCATACATACTGCAGTATCCACATCGCGTGTCATGGTCAGAATCCCGGCAAGGATGCCCGCAAGCAGATCGCCGGCTCCGGCCTGGGCCAGGGCAGGATTGCCGCTCTGGTTGATATACAGGCTGCCGTCCGGGAATGCGGCGATCGTATTGACCCCCTTGAGCACGACCGTCACATGATAGTCTCTTGCGAATGCGGAGGCGGTTTTGATCTTCTGATCGCGGATCACCGAAACCGGAAGCCCGGTGACGGCAGCGAATTCTCCGATATGCGGCGTCAGGATGACCGGCGCTTTCGCAAACCGCAGGATAAACATGTTATGGCTGAGCAGGCGGAGGGCCGCCGCGTCAAGCACAACCGGCACCCGGGATTCCTGCAGGATAAGATCCAGAACGTCTTCTTTGTGATGCATATAATTCGCACCGCTGCCGAAGGCGATCGCCGAGCAGTCATTGATCAGCGGTTCGATCACATCGTGCCAGCTGTGCTGCCCGAACGGGTGGAACACCGGAGTCAGGGCAAAGGAAGCGGCCGATGGATAGATCTCTTCCGGGATCGCTGCGGTGATGTACGGGGCACCGACGGTTTTGGCACCGAGCAGATTCAGCCCGAGCGCACCTGCCATTCCGTAACATCCGCCGACAATCAGCGTCTTTCCGAACGAACCCTTATACGCATTTTCGGATTTATGCGGGAAGGAAGCGAAGAAGGTTTCTTCGTCCATTTCCAGAAAGCGGGTGTACTGCGGATGGGGAAGGTTCAGCGGAAGCAGTTCGCATTTTTGAAACATGTGGTGTTCCTTGCGCAGAAGATGGAAGGGTTTATAACAGTCGATCGCAAGGGTAAGATCCGAACGGATCGCATCTGAATCCCCGGCATCGCTGTCACACTCGCATCCGCTGTTGATATCAATACTCCAGACGGTTCGGCCGGCCCGGTTGATGTCGGAGAACAGGCGTTTGAGATGAGCGGGCAGGGCACCGTGAAAACTGAAGCCGTAGACCGCATCGAGAATCAGATCCGCGTTCGCAATTTCGTTCGAAAGTTCATCCGGAGTGATTTCACTGTTTCGCGGCAGCCTGCGCCTTGCGCGTTTTGCGGCATCCGAGACCGGCTTTCCGTCCGCAAGAAAAACGCGGCACCGGTATTCTTTCGCAAGATCACGGCATACCACAAAGCCATCGCCGCCGT
>CAJOLG010000096.1 GCA_905235315.1 uncultured Solobacterium sp.
CCGATATTCTTCCTGGTGAACCCGTCCGGATGGTTTCCGGTATTGATCGCATACTGTTCCGCCGGAAGTCCGAAGGAGTCAAATCCCATCGGATGCAGAACATTGTATCCTTCCATGCGCTTTTTGCGGGAAACGATATCCGTTGCGGTATATCCTTCCGGATGGCCTACATGAAGCCCGGCACCGCTCGGATACGGAAACATATCCAGCGCATAGAACTTGGGTTTTGAAAAATCCCGGATGTCGGTCGCAAATGTTTTGTTTTCTTCCCAGTAATTACGCCATTTTTCTTCAATCTTTCTGTGATTGTAAGCCATAAGTCTTCTCCTCTTCTGCCTAAAATAAAACGTCCTGTCTAAGGACGTTGTTCACGCGGTACCACCTTAGTTCCCGAAACCCAGGGTTTCAGACGCTTTCCAATTCCCGTTAACGCCGCAGACACGATCGCTCCCGGGATGAGTTCACCGCTGTACTCCGCTGCGTTTCACCATCCGGCAGCTCTCTCCAGGCAGTCATCACGGCTACTGCTTCCCGTTCTTCACAATACCGATATTCTATCCCAACCCTTTTAAAACTTCAACGCGGTATAAAAGAAAAAAGACGTATCCCAGCGGATACGCCTTTATGTTTCAAGTAACGTCCTTCGGTCACCATTCGTACCCGAATGACACAAACGGCCCGCCGGCAGTCCAGTCAATCGGATTATAGGACATGTTGTTTACAATGCCCGCAATGTTTGTCCGGTAGCTGGATCCTGAAGGATCGGATACATTCGTATTTCCGTTGGCATCAAGGCCGTACAGCACAACGCAGTGTGTATATGCGGCATTGCCGCCGATGCATGCCGCAACGAGCTTCCCGCGGGAAAGCTCATAGAACATTGTGTCATAGTCCGCAAATGCCCGGACTCCGAGACCGTATGCGGCGCCGATATTCAGCAGTCCGCCGCTGTCGGTTCCGTGTCCGTAGGCAGAATTGTAATTGCCGAACGCATTCATGGCATATCCGAAGTCAAGCGGAGATCCGCCGATTCCGAAATGATTCATAATCACCGCAACGGCTGTGGGAACACATCCGGTAGAGCCGAAGTTTCCGCCCGAACCGATCGTCACACCGCTCCATGCACGGTTGTGCTGGGAATACACCGGAACCCCTGTAACAACGGTCGATGTGCGGTTTCCGTTGGCATCATAGTTGATGACCGCGCCGTTAGCATATTCCTGATAAGGGCCTCCGGACCATCCGGTGTTCCAGGTCTGTGCCGCGCCGCCGGTTTCAACCCATCTTCCTTCGATCCAGGTCTGGGATGCGTCATCCCAATATCCATCTTGCCAGTACCCCTCTGCCGAAACAGGAATGAGGGTACTCATCAGTGTTACGGCAAGGCCTGCCGCCGCAACAGTAATCCGCTTTCTGAGATGCATTATCTTTTCCTCCAAATCACCAAAAAAAGTATAAATCGGAAATGCAAAAAAATGCAACACAATAAATCTGCGGTTCTTCGTTTTTCTATAATCGCCGGAACTCTTCCGGGCTGAGCGCGGCCCCATGCCGGCTGACAACGGCAGCCGCATTGATCGCCGAAATGCGCAGTGATTCCGGAAGATCTTTTCCCATCATCGCACATGCCATCATGGTGCCGGCATGACAGTCGCCTGCCCCGGTTCCGTCCACCGCTTTAACGGGTACTGCCGGTTCGTAATAATGCCGGCTTCCGTCATAGGCATATGCCCCGTCTGCTCCGTCGGTAATGATCACCGTATTATGGTTATGTTCATAAAGCAGTTCGGCAAGCCTTTGCGGGGTCATCTGATCCGCGTCGGAATATCCCTGTGTTTTCAGCCAGGCAGCGGACTCTCTCCGGTTTAAATGAAGGATCGGGTGACAGGAAAGCACCGCCTTCATCCGGTCATCGGGTACCGCGAGAATCCGGGCGCTCGGCGCAAAGATAATCCGAAGATGCGGGTTTTTCTGCAGAAAGGACACAATATGCTCACCGGTATCTTCTTCAAGTTCCAGGCCGCAGACATATGCGTCTGTGTAGGCAGAACTGTCGATCTGATCAAACCATTCGCTGCGAAAACGGTACTCCGCCCCGTGAACCGCAAGAAACGTGCGGTTTCCGGCCGCGTCCACAATGCAGTAGCAGCACCCGTTCTCTTCTTCCGGGCAAAGCAGAGGATGAATTCCTTTCTCCGCAAGCTGCTGTTTTACATAGGTTCCGAAAACCCCTGTCCCAACCGGGGAAAACAAGGTATACGGCAGCCCGTAAAGATCCAGCATATTGGACACATTGTAACAGCATCCGCCCAGCGTAACGGTCTGCCCGAAGGGGTTTACATCTTCTTCCAGGGAAGGAAGATGATCCACGCGGATCACCACATCCGCAACTGTAGAACCTATCATTAACGCGTTTCTCATAGGTTCATTATAAACAGGTTGGTTCTGCTCTGCGGCCAAAAATCAATCCCCTGCCGGTTTTTCCTCCCGCTGTGAAAGCAGTTTGGGTGGTACTATAAAAACAGACATTGAAAGGAATTTTCAAAGACCAGATGAAACCGGGAAAACCTGCCTATCTCAGACTGTATCAGACCCTGCGTGAACAGATCACGGAAGGCGCATTTCCCTATGGCTTGCGTTTTCCCAGCAAGCGCTCTCTTGCGGCACAGTATGATCTTTCACTGGTGACGGTCGAACACGCAATCGAACTGCTGGAAGAAGAAGGATATATTGAAACCCGCCAGCGTTCGGGAATCTTTGTCACCTACCGCAGAGATACGGTGCTGGCTGTCCATGAAGAAGAACCGTTTCTTCCGGAGGGATCCCCCTCGCTTTCCGATGACACCTTCCCGTTCGGTGTCCTTGCCCGGACGATCCGCCGCGTTCTGAGTGACTATCAGGAGGAAATCCTTGTGAAGAGTCCTTCGTTCGGGCTCCCTCAGCTGCGAAGTGCCCTGGCGGCGCATCTGCTTGCCGGGCGGGGTGTTTCCGTTTCGCCGGACCAGATCATCATCGGAAGCGGTGCAGAGTATCTGTACGGACTGATTGCGGCACTGCTCGGGCGGGACCGTATTTTCGGTGTGGAAGATCCGTCCTATGAAATCATTCAGAAAGTATATATCGCCAACGGAATCACCATAGACCGCCTGAAACTCGGAAAGAACGGAATTCTTCAGAGCGAACTTCAGCGCACCTCCGCCTCCGTCCTGCATATCACCCCGTATCACAGCTGGCCGACCGGAATCACCGCGGATGCGTCCAAGCGGCAGGAGTATATCTCCTGGGCCGAAGAACGCAATGCGATCCTCATCGAAGATGATTATGACAGTGAATTCACCCTTTCCGGAAAACCGGCAGATACGCTGTTCGCAATGGGAGACCGGGAAAGAATCATTTATCTCAGTACCTTCTCCCGGACCATCGCTCCGTCCATCCGAATCGGTTTTATGATATTGCCGAAATCACTGCTGTCAGAGTTTAAAGAAAAAGCAGGATTTTACTCCTGCTCGGTTTCCACATTTTCCCAGCTGATTCTGTATGAACTCCTTCGCAACGGGGATTATGAACGTCATCTAAACCGCATCCGCCGGAGCCGGCGCCGCTCCTTCTGATTCCGGTTCTGAATCCGCCGGAACGGGGATCCTGATTGTGAACACGCTCTTTTCGTTTTCCCTGGATGCGCGGAATGTTCCGCCGCAGAACCGGTCAAGGCGCTCGGCAACGGTCTTCAGCAGCGGGAACGCTTCGCAGACATGCGCCAGGGAATCCGCATCATTGATATCATCATCACACACAACGCGGATCACCGTTTCCGTATCGTTTCGATCGGTTTCAAGCCGCAGAGTTCCCCCGTCGGGGCGATACTGAAGAATGTTGGACACCACGTGTTCCACCACTGTGATCAAAGACAGCGGCGGAAGAAGAAATCCGCCTGCCTGATAGTCGGTAACCAGATTGAGCTGGTCTTCAAAACGGGTTTTCTGAAGCGCCAGATAACGGTTTACGGTTTTGAGTTCTGTTTCAAAGGGAATCATATGATCCGCCCGCAGGGAATTGTATTTCCCCTGCATATACTCCGCAAGATCACTGACGGATTTCTTTGACTGTTCGGCATCGTGATCGATCTGATAACAGATGCTGTTGAGGGTATTGGCGATAAAATGCGGGTTCTGCGCAAGCAGTGATGCATCATCGGTCCGGACAAACTCCTTTACGATCCGGACTTTTTCTTCGGCTGCCGGCGCATCGGCGGGAGCCGGTGCTTCCGGGGTATCCCCCGCGGGCTGAGCTGCCGCATTCAGCCGGTACATACGGCCAAGCATATAAAACACGAGAAACAGAATCATCATGACCGTAAAGACCGGGCCGGCAAAGGAAAGCCCGAAAACCGGCGGAATCAGAACACAGGCAAAAAACAGCGCTGTAGAAAATACATACAGCATATGCGGCGACGAACGCCGGAGGCGTCGGTGCAGCCGCGCAAAAACCGTAAGGTCACATACCGCCGCAAGAATCACTGAAGCGCTGCCGGCAATGATCCACAGGATGACCGGCAGGGTCCTCAGCCCTTCCTTCCCGGCTATGCCGAACATGATTGCCGCACCGGCTGCGGCGAAAACCGCAAGCCCGTTGATTCCGATGTAAAGCCATTCCTCTTTTGTGAACCGCAGGATGTTCCGCAGTCCATACCGGATGCCGGCGGCGAGTCCAAGCGTGATCACAAACGTATTAATGATGTATACCGTCTGAATCAAAGTCCGGTATACAAGCACATCTTCCCGGCCGAGCGCGGTAATCTCCAGCACTTCAAATACCGCATTGGTCATAAACCAGAAAAAAAACAGAATGCAGTTGCGAACCAGCACTTTTTTCATAAGCCCCATGATCATACAGACCAGAAGACTGAGCAGAAGTGTCCACAGACACACGGATGTTTCAAACGGATGCAGGGTGAATCCAGCCATATATTCTCCTTCAGAATGTACTACTAATTATAGGACGAATCCGAACCCGGATGCGGATCATTTTCCGCGCAATCATTATCCCACAGGACGGCAGGTTTTTTGGTATACTATCGAAAGGAAAAGAGGGTGCATAATATGACGGCGATCGCATTTGATTCTGAACAGTACCTGCAGCTGCAGAGAGACAAGATTCTGGAACGGATCCGAATGTTTGACGGAAAGCTTTATCTCGAATTCGGCGGAAAGATGTTTGAAGACTTCCACGCTTCCCGCGTGCTTCCCGGATATGAACCGAATAACAAGATCCGCCTGCTCACCGAACTGAAAGACAAGGTTGAGATCATCATCTGCATCAATGCCAACAACATTGAACATTCCAAGCTGCGCGGCGACACCGGAATTTCCTACGATCAGGAGCTTCTCCGTATTGTGGACGCACTCAAGGAACTGGATCTCTATGTCGGTTCCGTTGTCATTACGCAATATGCCCATCAGCCTGCTGCGGATCAGTTCCGCCGCCAGCTGAAAGCGGAAGGTATCCGTTCCTACCTGCACTATCCGATTCCCGGCTACCCTACCGACGTTGATTTCATCGTCAGCCCGGAAGGACTCGGGAAAAACGATCATATCAAGACGACCCGCCAGCTTGTGGTCGTTACCGCTCCGGGCCCCGGTTCCGGAAAAATGGCAACCTGCATCTCGCAGCTTTACAATGACAGCCGTAAGGGAATCAAATCCGGATACGCGAAGTTTGAGACGTTCCCGGTCTGGAATCTCCCGCTGAACCACCCTGTCAACCTCGCATATGAAGCCGCAACCGCAGATCTCAATGATGTAAACATGATCGACCCGTTCCACCTCGATGCGTACGGAATCACCGCGATCAATTACAACCGCGATGTTGAGATTTTCCCGGTGCTGAACCGTCTGTTTGAAGCCATCCAGAATGAAAGCCCCTATAAATCCCCCACGGATATGGGAGTAAATATGGTCGGATACTGCATCGTTGATGATGAAGCGGCCAAGGAAGCCTCCAAGCAGGAAATCATCCGGCGTTATTACAAGACTGTGATCGATGCATATCACGAAGATGTCAGTGAAGATGCGGTCGAAAAAATCAAGGTACTGATGAACAAGGCAGATGTCACACCGGAAGACCGCGTCTGTGTCGGTGTCGCACGCAAAAAAGCGGAAGATACCGGAGCGCCTGCCATGGCAATTGAACTCCCGGACGGAAGAATCGTTACCGGAAAGACTTCCAGCCTGTTCGGCCCGAGTTCCGCCGCGATTATCAATGCGATCAAAGCACTGGCCGGCATCGCCAAGAACAAGCATCTGATCGAGCCGGCATTCGTCAAGCCGATTCAGGATCTGAAGATCCGGAATCTCGGCAATCACAATCCCCGTCTCCATACGGATGAACTGCTGATCGCGCTGACCATTGTCGCCAAGACCAACGAAACCTGTGCGGCCGCAATGAAACAGCTTCCCGGGCTTTACGGATCGGAAGCGCACAGTACGGTCATCCTGCCGGCAGAAGACGCAAACATGTACCGCAAGCTGGGGATCAATGTCACATTTGATCCGGTATACCAGCAGAAAAAGCTGTACCACCGCAAATAAAAAAAGAATTCAGGCCATGCCTGAATTTTTTTCTGCAGTGATTACTCAATCTCCGAAAGACCGTCAATGACGTTCTTCAGGGCCAGCGGCATATGTTTGCTGCCCTGCATGGACCGCACCCCGAACGTGCGGAGCACTTTCATGGTCAGCAGTTCTTTCGGATATCGTTTTACGACTTTGAGACGCATCATTTTTTTGCGCCGGGA
>CAJOLG010000097.1 GCA_905235315.1 uncultured Solobacterium sp.
AAGCGGAAAACACTGAGTCTAAGGAAGAAAGCACGGAACCCGGACAGCCGGCGGATTCCGAACCAGACGACAGAACAGCAGAACCGGAACCCACACCTGACGAGACACTTCCGGCAGAAGACGACATCGCATCTGAAGAGCAGGATGCAGAAACCGCCTCTGTGGTTCCTTTGGATCCGGCAGATCAGGAGACAGATACCGTTACACCGGTGATGCGGCGATGGATGCCGGGTGAGACCATACAGCCGGTGCTTCTCGGCGGAATCGGAAACAATCCGAAACCCGCTTCCGGACCCGTGATCCGGGAAGCACGTCCGCTTCCCGAAACAATTGGGGATCTCGCAAAACTTATCGCGGATCAGAATGAGGCGTTTGCCTTCCTTTATGATCTGATTGATGACCCGGATATGCCGATCAGTGAGGCAATCGCTGAAATCGACGGTCTTGCGGATCTTGTTCTGCGGTCAGAAGAGCTGCTGGAAGATGCGATCACAAAACCGCTTCCGGATGATCTGACAGTCGGGCAGCTGACGAAGCTGTCGGAAGACGCCGCAAGACTCAAGGAAGAACTGGGACTTTCGGATGAAACCACGCTCGGAGAGGTGCGGGCTCTGCTGAAAGATAATATAAAACAGATTGATGACGGTCTCGCGGATGGAAGAGCGGAGCTTGCGGCCGGAGAGGCGGAGCTGGCGGAAGGGGAAGCAGAACTCGCCAGAGCACGGGCGGAACTTCAGCAGAAACTGGCAGAAGGACAGGCGGAAATCGATGACGGCTGGAAAACCCTGACCGACAGTATTGCGCTTCTTTCGGACGGAAGAAAAACCCTGAATCAGTCGATTCTCGATTTTGAGAAGGAAAAAGCAGACGGAAAGAAAAAGCTGGATGATGCCAAGGCAGAGCTGGACGATGCGTACATCGAAATCTGCAGTATGGATGAACCGGAGTGGATCGTCCTTGACCGTTCCCAGCATTACTCCTCCGAGACCTACCGCGGTACGATCCAGCAGATGGCTGCGATCGCACGGATCTTTCCGCTGTTCTTTATTGCGGTAGCGGCACTTGTCTGTCTTACAACCATGACCCGGCTTGTGAATGAAGAGCGGGGGCAGGTTGGAATTCTCAGGGCGCTTGGGTACCGTCCGGCACAGTGTTCGTTTGTGTATCTTTTCTATGCGGGGGCAGCCGGGATCGTTGGCTGTATTCTCGGTTCCGCTGCCGGCCTCGCTACCTTCCCGATCATTATTTACAACACCTGGAAAATGCTGTATATCCTGCCGAAGATGGAAATGGAAATCCCGTGGCAGCTGATCCTCACCGCTTCTTCCGCATTCATTCTCATGATGCTGGGCGTTACGGAATATGTTCTTTACAGTGATATGAAAGAAATGCCGTCCGTGATCATGCGGCCGAAATCTCCGAAAATCGGAAAAGATATTCTGCTGGAAAAACTGACCCTGATCTGGAACCGGATTTCCTTCAGCTGGAAAGTGACCATCCGCAATCTTGCGCGATACAAGCGGCGGGTCATGATGACAGTGATTGGGGTAGCGGGATGCACAGCCCTGCTTGTGACCGGCTTTGGCATTTCCGATTCCATTAATAATATCGTCGATATCCAGTTCAACGAACTTTCCAACTTTGACGCAAGAATCAATCTTGCGGCAGATGAAGATGGACATCGGGATACTTCCGGTGTTATGAAGACGCTTCTTTCCATGGAAAACACCAAAACCGTTTATCCGGCTGTGGAATACAGCGGAACGGTATCGCTGGACGGAGAAAAAGAAGAAGTCGCAACGGTGGAAGTATTCCGGGATCAGAAAATGCTTTCCAACGTGTACAATCTTCGGGAGCGCACCGGGCATGCGCCGCTTTCCACCCGTACCGGCAGTGTGATCATCAGTGAAAAGATGGCAGAAAACCTGTCTGTTTCCGTTGGTGATGAGATTCTGCTTGAAAGTATAGACGGAGAAAGTATGCGGGTTCCGGTAAGCGGGATCACAGAAATGTACGTATACCACTATGTCATGATGACCGAGGATACGTACCGGATGCTGTTCAATGACGTTCCGGAAACCAATATGCTGTTTCTGCAGCTGAAGGACGGTGTCACCGCGACGGAAGAGATCAAGTCGGCATATGCGGCGGCGAACGGCGTTGAATCCGTTGATTTCGTGGATTTCATCATCACGAACTTTGAATCCATGATCGGAGGCATTGACGGTGTTGTGATCGTTCTGATCGCTGCGTCCATGGGGCTTGCATTCGTGGTTCTCGGAAATCTTACCAATGTCAACATATCGGAACGGATGCGGGAAATCGCAACGCTGAAAGTACTTGGCTTCCGCCGCAGGGAAGTGCAGAACTATATTTACCATGAGAACAATATCATGGTGGCAGCCGGCGCATTGATCGGTCTGCCGGCAGGAAAACAGCTGTCCGGCTATATCATGCATGAGGTGGAACTGACGAATGTCATGTTCGGGCGCGGGGTGGAACTGCACACCTATATCTACGCCGCATCCCTGACGCTTCTGTTCGGGTTTATCGTAAATGCCGTGATGAAGAAAAAACTGAATTCCGTGAAAATGGTGGAATCCCTGAAGAGTGTGGAATAAAAGATACAGGAGGGTATTTATGAGGTCTGGAAAGAGACGGCTTGTGAAGCATTCTCCGATTGCAACGGAGAATCGAATCAATCATAATTATGTTAAAGAAAGAGTACACAGGAGGAATAATATGAAAGAATTCAAGGTTTATCGCTGCAACAAATGCAAAAAGATCCATATTGAAGTACAGGGAAGCCCGTGTCCGACAATGTGCTGCGGAGAGGAAATGGTTCTCCTGAAAGCTAATACAACCGACGGCGCTGCGGAAAAGCATGTTCCTGTGGCTGCTGTTGAAGGCCAGAAGGTCATCGTAAATGTCGGCTCGGTTGATCATCCGATGCTGGAAGAACATTACATCCAGTTTGTGGCTCTCGAAACCGCATCCGGAATTGAAGTGAAGTATCTCAATCCGGGTGAAGCTCCGCATGCGGAGTTTGTGACCGAAGAAGCTCCTGCGGCAGTGTATGAATACTGCAATCTGCACGGGCTCTGGAAGACAGAACTCTGAGTACAGGAAAGGCATTCCGGCTTCGGAATGCTTTTTTAATGCGTTTTTTATCGTCCTTCTTATACGGATAACCTTGTGTTATTCAGGAATTCCTTATACAATATGCAAGGTTAATTTGAAAGAGGATATTTTAGGTTTAAGTAGAGATGGAAAAGTTTAAGAAGAGTTGGGATTTCCATGGCCGCACAATTACCGTTGAAAACGGTGAAATTGCCAAGCAGGCCGGCGGATCGGTACTGGTCCGCTATGACGACACGGTGGTTTTATCTGCCGCTACCGCAAGTTCACAGGCGAAAGATACAGATTTCTTTCCGCTGACCGTAGTTTATAACGAAAAAATGTATGCCAAAGGCGAAATTCCGGGCGGATTCCTCCGCCGGGAAGGAAGACCGACGGAACATGGCACTCTGACCGCACGTCAGATTGACCGTCCGATCCGTCCGCTGTTTGCGGAAGGATTCCGCAACGAAGTTCAGGTCGTCAATACGGTTCTGTCCTGCGACCCGGACCGGGATGCCGGAATGACTGCGCTGTTCGGTTCTTCTCTTGCGCTCTGCGTTTCCAATATTCCGTTCAACGGACCGGTAGCCGGCGTAATCGTCGGAAAGGTTGACGGAGAACTGATTATCAATCCGACCGAAGAGCAGATCGATGCATCTACGCTGAATCTTACGGTTGCCGGCACAAAAGATGCGATCAATATGGTCGAGGCCGGTGCGAAGGAAGTTTCCGAAGAAGAAATGCTGGAAGCACTGATGTTCGGCCATGCGGCAATCAGGGAACTGTGCGCGATTCAGGATGAAGTAATCGCCGCATGCGCAAAGCCGAAGATGGAAGTGGTTCTCTATGAGATCAATCCGGTGATCCGTGAATTCATTGATAAGAACGGAAGAGACCGGATTATTGCGGCAGTCTCCACCCATGGCACCAAGGACGAACGCTATGGAGCCGTTGATGCGATCATCGATGAAATGGTCACACGTGTTGCGGCGGAACTGACATGGGTTTCGCAGGATGTTCTTGAAAAGGCAAAGCAGCAGGCACGGGAATATTCCGTTGAGATCGAGGCACAGGAAGTACGCCGTCTGATCTCGGAAGACAAGATCCGTCCGGATGGAAGAAAACTTGATGAGATCCGTCCGCTGGATTCCCAGGTCGATCTGCTTCCCCGGGCACACGGCAGTGCAATGTTCACCCGCGGTGAGACGCAGGTTATCTCCATTACTACACTCGGTGCGCTCGGTGAGGCGCAGATTATTGAAGATCTTACAAGCCAGACAGAGAAGCGTTTCATGCATCAGTACAACTTCCCGCCGTTCTCGGTCGGTGAAGTCGGCCGTATGGGTTCTCCGGGACGCCGTGAAATCGGTCACGGTGCACTGGGTGAACGTGCGCTTCTGCAGGTTCTTCCGTCCAAGGATGAGTTCCCGTATACAATCCGTACCTGTGCGGAAGTTGTGGAATCCAACGGTTCCTCTTCCCAGGCCAGTATCTGTGCCGGCACAATGTCCCTTATGGCAGCCGGTGTACCGATCAAGGCGATGGTTGCCGGCGTTGCGATGGGACTGATCACAGTCGGTGACACCTATTCGATCCTGACGGATATTCAGGGTATGGAAGATCACTACGGTGATATGGACTTCAAGGTTGCGGGCACCCGTAAGGGAATCACCGCACTTCAGATGGATATCAAGGTCGACGGCATTTCCGAACAGATTCTGAGAGAGGCTCTTGCGCAGGCGCATAAAGGCCGTATGGAGATCCTTGACAACATGGAGACCGCGATCAGTGAACCGCGTCCGGATGTTTCCAAATGGGCTCCGAAGTTTGATGTTCTGCATATTCCGACCGACAAAATCCGCGATGTCATCGGTACCGGCGGAAAGACCATCAATCAGATCATTGAAGACTGTGACCAGGTCAAGATCGATGTTCAGGAAGACGGTACGATTGCGATCTATCATATGGACCGCGAGATGATCAATAAAGCAAAAGCGATTATTGAAGATCTTACCCGTGTTGCCAAGATCGACGATGAGTTTGACGCCACCGTAACGGAAGTACGTGACAGCTTTGCCTTCGTGAACCTGTTCCAGGGAACGGATGCGCTGCTCCATGTTTCCGAAATCAGCTGGGAGCGCACTCCGGATATCAATCAGGCACTCCATGTCGGTGACAAGATTCATGTCAAGGTCATTGCGGTTGATGAGAACACCGGCAAGGTGAAGGTCAGTGCACGGGCATGCACAGAGAAACCGGAAGGCTATGTAGAGCCGAAAAAGGCGCCGCGTTCCTCGCGCAACAATTCCCGCGGTGACCGTCATTCCGGGGAAAGCTACAGTTCCTCTAAAGTAGAGCGCCGTGTTTTCCGCAGACGTGACGAATGATTGGTTTATGACAAAACAGGAGCCATGCGTTTAAGAGCATGGCTCTTTTTCTGTCTTGGGGCGTATACTCTAATCATGAAAGATAAAGAGGAACGGATTGCGTATGCGTCAGAAACGATCCGGGAACTGGAAACGCTGAATGCAAAACTCCGGAATGAAGATCTTCGCAGCTGCGGAAACGAAGTGATCCGTGCATTGCGTGATTTAAGGGATACACAATATCTCTTTGACAGCGGGGAAACCCAGCTGATCCGGCTGTATGAACGGTATCTCCCGTATTACCTTGATATTCTGCGGCAGTTTCTCAATCTTCAGGATTCCGCAAACTATGAGGCAATTCAGTCCAACGAAATACAGCTCCGGAATACGATGGGGCGAATGTCTGAACTGATCAGAACGGTGACCAAAATCCTTCCGCAGGATGAGATCGATGCCGCAAACGCAGCCGCAAAAGCCGAGGAAGAACTAAGGAAACTCGAAGAACAGCGGAACAATATGATAAAATAACCGCGGTCTATGAGAATGCGTAAGAAGAAATGGGCGGAGCCTTATCTCGAAGCACACCCTGAGCTTGTGATTCCGGATCCTTCGCTGTACAAAGGAAGCTGGAATGCATTGCTCGGATGTTCCGAACTACATGTGGAGATCGGCATGGGCAAAGGGGGCTATCTGAATGCGATGGCCGCCATGTATCCCGAAGCAGGCTGGGTAGGCATCGAGCGGGATCACAGCGCCGCAGCTACCGCAGCGAGAAAACTGATTGAGGATCCGGAGCTCAGCGGCGAAAACGAACGGATGATCGCCGGCAATGCGGAGCAGCTGCTGGACTGGTTTGCGCCGGAGGAAATCGATGTGATTCATCTGAATTTTTCGGATCCCTGGCCCAAGACCTATACCCATAAACGCAGGCTTTCCTCCAGAAAGTTTCTGGAAATGTACCATACTGTACTGAAGCCGGATGGTCTCATTCGGATGAAGACCGACAACAAGAACCTGTTTGAAGACAGTGTTCTCTACTTCCTTCAGAACGGTTTTACCTTTACGGAATTCTCCGTTGATTACCGGCGGGATGCGCATCCGGAAGATGCTGTTACGGAATATGAACAGCGCTTCCTGGATCTCGGCCAGCCTGTTTACCAGCTCTGTGCAGTGCAGCTGGAGAAAGAAACGAAATGAAATTCAGAACAGTGATTGCGGCAGCTGCCGCCCTGATGCTCGTCGGATGTGTCAAAGCCGAGGGCACGTATCAGGAACAACGGATCGAACGGGCAATAACAGCGAAAACTGCCGGTCCGACATTTTCGCACGGCATTTACTCGTTCTATGTTGAACCGTCTGTCGGGCGGATCAGCAGTGAAGAAACCAGCGATATTTTCACGCAGGACGGCGTAAAGTTTGTCATGAATCTGAATGTATCCTCAATCGTAAATGCCCGGTATTATGATGTGCAGAATATCTTCCGTGTTCCGGAAGGAATGGAACTGGCAGCGGAAAGCACAGGTACCTTTACGGATTATGCCGGCGAAGAACATCCGTTCTCGGTTACGCTTTACCGGATGGAAGACAATATTTTCACCTATGCGAAAACCGATCTGCTGGAGTTCTTCTGTATCTCCGGTGATTTTCAGGCACTTCAGACAGCGGAGACCATGATCCGGATTGCACGTACGGTCCGGGTAGACAATGATGCGGTATTCGCCGCATACTCCTCGCGGCAGGAAATCGAGTATCAGCGCAAACGCCTGGAACTCTTCCAGAATGTTGTGCCGGAGAACGGTGTGATTGATGAGCTCTTTGAGGGCAACGGAAACTATGCGGGCGTGATCGACAACTATGCCGGTGACAATATCGGAGACAGCCAAATTGACGGCGGAACAATCGATTCCTCGATGGGTGATGCGGACGACCAGATCGGAGAGCCGTTCCGCGAGGATGACGAACTTCCCGGAGAAGCGGTTCCCGATGGGGAAGTACTGCCGGAGGAAAATCCGGGCGGGGAAACTGCCGATGATACGATTGGATGATCCAACCTTTAAAATATATACAAAATACTATAATATAAGATAGATGGTTAAATACTGGCCGCTTATGGACTGAATATGGTCCAGAAGGAGAATTGCAATGCTGAAGAAATTACAGAATTTATTGTTTGAAGACGAAGAAGAAGATGAACTCGTCGATGATGAGGAATATGAAGAAGAGGAAGTAGAAGAGGAGCCTGTTGAGGTTAAGCCTGCACCGCGCAGACGCGGCC
>CAJOLG010000098.1 GCA_905235315.1 uncultured Solobacterium sp.
GCTCAATGAGCAGCTTGTGATCAAAGACGGCGTTTTTGAAACAATGCCGGTTGAGCTCGTTGATGTAAAGGCGAAGTTCGGGTACCGTCTTACCGATATCTACAATTCCAACACCTGGACACCGATGCTGGACTACACAAACTGAGCATCCGTTCGAATCTTCCAAATCACAAAACGTCTGAAGCCTGCGGAAACGCAGGGAACAGACGTTTTTTGTTTCCCGCAGAAGGGGGTCACGGAATCAATGAAAGTACCTTTGACAGGAGTAGGAGCCTACTCTATAATGTAGTAGGACCCTACGTACACGGAACCGATCCTCTGCCGGAATGGATGAAACGGCAGACAGGGTGCGATTCTCCCGATCAAAGGGGTATCGTAAGGCCCGTCCGTCACGGGCTCTCCTGAAACAGGAGCGCGTTTGAATGGGACGGATGATCCGACGGCAGTGAACCATGTTGTTTTTCCTCCATGTTCTGTCTGATGCCTGCAGGCCGTCGGCTGTTATTCTTCCGGCTGATCACAACCGGAAGAAAACAGAACGCATCAGGATATTTCCAGATAATCAGGATCCCTCTCCTGAGAGCCCTGGGCGGGTGTGCTTCTTCGCAGTACACCCTTTTCTTTTTGCCCGGCTGCCGGATCCGGTTTTGTGCTGTACCCCCCCAAATCTAATCGGGGCCAGGGGATATCCGCAGAACAACGAAAAAGGGGCTTCTGAACTTCCGGTTTTCAACCGGAGGTTTTTTACAGCCCCTTTATTTCCTGCAGTGAACGGGAATCAGAGCAGAAACCGGATCACCAGCATGTAGCACAGGGTGCCGGAGAACATGGAGAGCAGTGTGTTCTTCTTCCAGAGATGCACGGCGGCCGTAACCGCAATGCCGAGAAATTCGGGAATCCCGAACGGAGAAGTGAACAGGGAAACATTTTTTAAACAGTACACCACCAGCATCCCGAAGACGGCGGAAGGAAGTACCTTGCCGAGATACGTGATCACAGGCGGAACATTGTCTGAGCGGCCGAACAGAAGAAACGGCAGAAAGCGCGTGCACATGGTGGCCGCAGTGCATAACAGAATCGTAATGATCTGCTGGGGGATGGTCTGTGGGCTCATTCGAATTCTCCTTTCTCCGTGATCGGCTTCCGCAGTACCAGCAGGAAGCACAGAATCACGCACATGGAGGGGATGATGAAGCTGTCTGCCCCGAAGAGAATCAGGCACAGCAGCGATGCGCCAAGGCCGATCAGAGAAGAGATGTGGCTCTTTTCCCGCAGCCAGCTGTCCAGGAAGATCACGGTAAACATCGCCGTCATCATGAAATCAAGACCGGACAGATCAAACGGGATCAGCGATCCGAAGATTCCGCCCAGGGCGGCACCCGTAATCCAGTAACAATGATCCAGCAGGGAGAGGGTGAAGTAATAGGTGTTTTTGTCAATGTTCTCCGGAAGCACCTTACTTCCGGCTACCGCAAAGGTTTCATCCGTCAGGGAATAGATGAGATAAAACCTGTGCTTTTCCAACCCCCGGTACTTCTCCAGCATTGCCAGCCCGTAGAAGAGATGCCTTGCCTGAATGACGAGGGCGAGCAGAAAGGTCTGAAGCGGCGCAAACCGGCTCATAAGCAGGGTTACTGTGACAAACTCCAGGGATCCGCCATAGATGACGGTCGCCGTCAGGACCGGGTAATACCAGGGAAACCCGCATGCGTTCATAAAGATCCCGTATGCCGTGCCGAGCAGTACATATCCGGTGAGTACCGGGATGGAATCCTTCGCCGCAAGACGGCTGCTTTCCGACTTAAACAACATAATTACTATTTATACACAATATCGTGTTTCATAACAACCCAAATGTCCGGATTTCCGCCGAAACGAAGAATGCAGGCATGGCAAATGAAAATAAAATTGGAAATACAACTTCTTTTGGTTGGAAATGAAACTTTTTTGCGCAGTTTGACTGTTGATTGGTGTACAAATGTTGTATCATAGGGGCATGGCGGTTACATATATCCAGCGCAGAAAAGACGAGCTGGGGGAGATCCTTAAGCGGGTAAAAGAAGCCGATATGATTCGCAAGGCGGACCTGCTTTCAGAATCTTCCGATCCCGATCATATTTTTCATCAGCATTCCATTGTCACCGAGCATCCGTTCGGTGTTCTTGTATTATGCGGAGAAGAAAGCGAACTGCCGGATCTTCCGCGCTGTGACGATCTTGACCGGCTGAGCCAGGTCATCGAAACCTTTCAGGGATATCCGGCGGTAAGCACCAGATATTTTGAGGAAAAGAGACAGGCTTACCTGAAAGATATCCGGCGCTTCCGGCATCTGAGCAGCCGCCCGGCCGGCACGGAGAAGGAACGGCACCGGCTGGAAACCGCAGTGAAGAACGCGGCGGTTCAGAAAGAATGGCTGGAAAAGGAAAACACCGACCGCCTGAACCGAATCAAAGCCATTGAAGAAGAAATCCGGCAATATGAAGATGCGCTCGAACTGCGCCGGGTGAAACCGGACAATACCGATAAAATCCGCGCGGCCCAGGAAAAGACCGGGTCGCTGAAACTCGATATCGCGGAAGATACCGCAAAGCTGAGAGATCTCGCTGCCCGGATTGAAGCACTGCGCTCTGAGCGGGCGATGACAAATGCCGAACTCTCGCCGACGACAAGCCGGCTTCAGGAGATTGAAGAGCGGCGGCTGACCGGAGAACACGATTCACTCACAAACCGGCTGAATGACAAGACCGGCCAGCTGAAAAAACTGGAAGATACGATCCGGCAGCTCACCCAGGAAGATGCGGCGATGCCGAATACGGATGACCTGATCCAGTCCATCGAAGACTCCCGTAAAAATCTTGAAGAAGCCCAGCTGGAGCTGGACGGCGGGCACCGGATGGCCAACAATCTCGACCTCAGGGTGGAGATCCTGGCAGCCCGTCTGGATACGATACGCCGGGATATCGAAACCCAGCCGGAAGATATCCAAAGCGCGTATGTCGCCGCTGCCGTAAGAGCGGAGGATCTGATCGCCGCGTGGATTTCATCCTCGCCGGAACTGCGCAGAATCTTCGCGGTGGACGGGATATCCGGCAAGGAACTTGTCGAAGCGGTCTTCTTCGCAAGCGGACCGCTGTGCGCTGCCGGGCAGGGGGCCTGCAGCTATCTCGACGGAGCGGGGGTATCACTCAACACACTGCTTCTGTATGACACGGATGAAGAGCGGATCGGATTCACGCATACAGTTGTATTTGAATAACAGGGGATGGATTCCGGGAATCGGAATCTTTTCGTTTCCCGGAAAAAACGGAGGAATGTATGAAGCGGCTTTATATTGAATGCGGAATGGGCGCTGCCGGCGATATGCTGGGAGGAGCGCTGCTGGATCTGTTTGAAGATCGGGATCAGATGGTCGGGGAACTGAACAGCCTCGGGGTTCCGGATGTTGTCTATTCTGCGGAAACAACGGAAAAATGCGGAATCCGGGGAACCCATCTGCGGGTGAAGGCAAACGGAATGGAAGAGAATGAACACATGCATGATCTTCCCGGTAACGCCGAACATACTCACGAACATAACGGTGTCACGCATTCGCATTCTTCGCTGCACGGCATTGAACATATCGTGAAGGATCACCTGACGGTAAATGACCGGGTGAAGGAACAGATTCTGGCAGTGTATCAGATTCTTGCGGATGCGGAGAGCAGCGTGCACGGCGTGCCGGCAGACGAGATTCATTTCCATGAAGTCGGTACTCTGGACGCGGTGGCGGACATCACCGCGGTCTGTTATCTTCTTGACCGGCTGGGAACCTGTGAGATTACCGCATCGCCGGTTCATGTCGGCCGCGGAACGGTAAAATGCGCCCACGGCATCCTGCCGGTGCCGGCACCGGCGACCGCACGGATCCTGCAGGGGATTCCCGTTTACAGCAAAGAGCAGATCGAAGGCGAGCTCTGCACCCCGACCGGGGCTGCCCTGCTGAAGCACTTCGCGTCTTCCTTCGGGCCGATGCCGGTGTCTGCGTGGGAAACGATCGGTTACGGTATGGGCACGAAGGACTTTGCGGCTGCCAACTGTGTCCGCATCTTTCTCTGCGCTAAGACCGCAAAGGAACAGGAAGTCTCCGAGCTCAATTTCAATGTGGATGATATGACCGGAGAGGAAATCGGATTTCTGACCTCCTGCCTGCTGGAGAACGGGGCCTATGAGGTATTCACAACCCCGGTACAGATGAAAAAAACACGGCCGGGGACACTGGTCACCGTTCTTTGCGACCCGGAAGACCGGATCAGGCTGGGCACCCTGATTTTCCGCAACTCCACAACCCTCGGCATCCGTCACCGTGAATACAACCGGATGATTCTGGAACGCCGGGTGGAGACGGAGGATACGGTGTACGGGCCGGTGCGCCGCAAGACTGCGGAGGGCTATGGGGTATGCCGTTCAAAATATGAATATGATGATCTTGCGGAAGCCGCAAGGAAAAACGGAATCAGCGTGCGGGAAGTGCTCGCGGAGCTGAACCGGAATAAATAACGCGGGAATCAGTTCGCATACAGCACGAAAGACGGCGCAGTACCCGGCAGGGAAGCACGCCGTCTTTTTCTGCTTAACCAATGAAAAGGGGCAGCGTCTGCTGCCCCGATTCTGACGAAGTGTTGTGCCTGAATTACGTTTTAATATTACAGTTTCACAACGCCGGTAGCCTGAGGTCCGCGATCACTCTGTGTGATTTCGAACTCAACGGACTGACCTTCATCGAGCGTCTTGAATCCTTCGCCCTGGATTGCGGAATAATGTACGAAGACATCTTTGCCATCATCGGTTGTGATGAAGCCGTAACCCTTTTCAGCGTTGAACCATTTGACTTTACCTGTTGCCATTCCCTTATTGAATCTCCTATTCTATGTACCCCAAGACCTGCCGGGATAAACCCTGAGTGCAACATGCGGAGTAACACTCCAAAACGGGCTTGAATACATAATTAAATGTATCACCGCTCTGACAAACATACAAGTTATTTTTCGCTCAGCCATGCGCATATTCCGCCTCTTTGTCCATAGACGGCCCAGGCGGTATCTGCTGACTGCCGGCAGCACCGTTCCCGTTTTCCGGTTTGCGGGCAGGGAGTTTCAGGGGAGGCGGCAGGGCGGACGTGCCTGCGGTTACAGCGCGGAAATAGTGCTTTCCAAACGGGCGCATTATATATATAATTTCGATAAAGGCGTTGAAAGGAAGAGTAATCACGTGCGTGAGTTCAGAGAGCAGACGGGCCGGTGCGAGTCTGCATTGCGGCGTGATGAACATGGCCCCGGAGCCTGCGGAGCGAAGAGTTCCGCACGGAGAAGCCCGTTACAGCGAAGAGTGGTCTGCATCTTCTGATATGCAGGCAAGACAAAGGTGGTACCGCGTGCAATGCGTCCTTTCACGGGACGTTTTAGTTTACGCAAAACATTCATAAGGAGAGACAGGACTATGGAAAACAAAGGGCCGTATTATCTGACAACAGCGATCGCATACGCTGCCGGAAAACCGCATATCGGAAACGTGTACGAGATCGTACTGGCAGACGCCATTGTACGCTACAAGCGGCAGAACGGATATGATGTGCGCTTTCAGACCGGAACCGACGAACACGGGCAGAAGGTGGAAGAGCGTGCCAAAGCGGCCGGAATGACGCCGAAGCAGTTCGTTGACAATGTGGCGGCGGAGATCAGGGAACAGTTCGATATCATGAATGTTTCCTATGACAAGTTTATCCGCACGACGGATGAGGATCATGAGAAGCAGGTTCAGAAGATCTTCAAGAAGCTGTATGACAAGGGCGATATCTACAAGGGAAGCTATGAAGGCAGCTATTGTCAGGAGTGCGAGGCATTCTATACAAAGAGTCAGCTCACCGAAGACGGAAAATGCCCGGTATGCGGCGGTGAAGTCAAGCCGATGCGGGAAGAGACCTATTTCTTCCGGATGTCAAAGTACGCCGACCGCCTGATTCAGTACATTGAAGACCATCCGGAATTCATTCAGCCGGAAAGCCGGAAGAATGAGATGCTCAACAACTTCCTGAAGCCGGGTCTTCAGGATCTGTCCGTCAGCCGGACGAGCTTCAAGTGGGGTATCCCGGTTCCGTTTGATGACAAGCATGTCATCTATGTCTGGATCGATGCCCTCAGCAACTATATTACCGGTCTTGGCTATGACGCCGACGGAGAAAACGGAGAACTGTTCGAAAAGTACTGGCCGGCAGATCTTCATCTCATCGGCAAGGACATTGTCCGCTTCCATACCATTTACTGGCCGATCATGTTAATGGCGCTGGATGTACCTCTGCCCAAACAGGTATTCGGACATCCGTGGCTGCTCACCGGCAGCGACAAGATGTCCAAGTCCAAGGGCAATGTCATCTATGCGGATGATCTGGTCGGGCTCTTCGGTGTCGATGCGGTGCGGTTTATCATGCTGCATGAAATGCCGTTTGCCCAGGACGGACATATCACCTATGACCTGATGATCGAGCGCATCAACAGCGATCTTGCCAACAACCTCGGCAACCTGGTCAACCGTGTCATCTCGATGGAGAACAAATACTTCAACGGTCTGATCGCAAATCCGGATGTCCGTGAGGAAGTCGATGACAGCCTGAAGGAAACGGCTATGGAGACCGTGCGGCTGGTTGCGGAGAACATGGAAGAACTGCATGTCGCAGATGCGATCCAGAATATCCTTGATCTCTTTGACCGCTGCAACAAATACATTGA
>CAJOLG010000099.1 GCA_905235315.1 uncultured Solobacterium sp.
TCAATCCTCATGTATCAGAGATTATCATGTATGCTACAATTTCGCCATGAGTACTGTCACAATCAAATTGGATTCCGATCAGAAACAGCGTTTATATGACGCATTTAAGGAGTTTGAGACCGATGCACCGCAGTATGCAGAGTGGCAGCTTCGCCCGGAAAACTGCGTGATTACCTGTTATACGAGCGGAAAAGTGGTCTTTCAGGGAAATGACGCAGAGGTCTATGCCTCCCCCTTTCAGAACGCTTTACCGGCTGTCCCGCTTCCGGAAGCCGGAAGTGATGAGGTCGGTACCGGAGATTTCTTCGGGCCGGTATGTGTCAGCGCAGCTATCGTAACCGAGGCGGATCTTGCAAAGCTCACAAAACTCGGGGTGCGTGATTCGAAAGCAATCACGGATTCCGATATCCGGAAAATCGCTCCCGAGCTGAAAAAAATGCTGGTTCATACCATTCTGATCGTCTCCCCTTCCAAATACAATGCGGTCCACCGGCAGGCTAATATGAATGCGATCAAGGCCCGGCTTCATAATCAGGCCTATCTCAACCTTGCCGCAAAAGCACCGCTTCCGGATTTCTGCGTTGTAGATCAGTTCGCGGCAGAACCGGTCTATTACAGTTATCTGAAACAGGAGCCGGAAGTGTTCCGGTCCCTTCACTTTGAAACAAAGGCGGAAAACAAATATCCTGCGGTCGGAGCCGCCTCGATTCTTGCGCGCAATGCATTTCTCGAATATATGGATGAAATGGACCGCTACTACGGCATGAAGTTCGCCAAAGGAGCCGGTGCACCGGCCGACCGGTGTGCGGCGGAATTTGTCCAAAAATACGGAAAAGAAAAGCTCGGCGAAGTCGCCAAGCTTCACTTCAAAAATACGGAAAAACTATGATCCGGGTCATACCGCCGAAAGATATTCGGCGGTTTTCCTTGCCTCTTCACACGCAGCCGCAAGCGCTGCTTCCGCATCAAAGCTCCACACATCCATTCCCGCTGCGGCAATCGTTATCACTTCACCGTAGCCGAGAAGTCCGCGCAGCGCATTGAGGTACGGTGTTGCCTGTTCAAGCGCTGATCCGGTCTCGGTAAACCCGCCCCGGGTCGTAAGATATACAAGATTCTCTGCCTTGCACAGACCATGCAGTCCCGTTTCATCGGATTGAAACGTAATCCCTTCCACACAGACTGACTCAATAAACACTTTCAGCAATGACGGAAAGCTGAGATCCCAGAACGGGGCGGCAATCACGATCAGATCACTCGCCGCAAACAGTTTTGCATACTGAAACCGGGGATGATCCAAATTGCCTTCCGCAAGAAGCTGATCCCGCTCCCGGTAAGATGAATTGGCAAGCGGTTCAAGCCCAAGCGTATCAAGCTTCAGGGTAATAACCGAGAACCTTGCTGGATCGAGCCCCTGAAAATAGGAATTCGCCAATACTGCCGTGCGGGATTCTTCCCGCATTGTGCAGTCAATATACAGTACATGTTTCATTTCGCAAACGCTCTGAGCGCCGTAAGGGCACACAGAATCTCCTTTCGTTCTCCTTCCGCCGTAAGCGCATCTCCATCCGCATAACTGCCGATGGATTCCGATGTGTCGGTTCCGTATAAAACGACATTGTTCAGAATGGAAGCGGTGCGGATTCCGCGCAGCCTTCCAACCGTAAACAGCGCCGCAGTTTCCATGTCGGCGCCGAGAACGCCGTACCGGCTCCACATCGCCTGTTCCTCCGCATTGGAATCGATATAAAAACTCTCATGACTGTGCACAACGCCGACATGATGGCTCCAGCCGTTCTTTTTTGCGGTTTCGATACAGGCATGAAGCAGATCATGATCCGGTACAGCAGGAAACCGGATATCCGCATATGCGTTTGAGGTCCCTTCGTCCCGGACTGCGCCGCAGGCAAAAATCAGATCACCGAGCCCGATTCCTTTCTGAAGCGCTCCGCAGGATCCGATCCGGATCATGGAATCCACTCCGAGCTGATGCAGTTCCTCGATTGCGATTGCGGCGGAACTGCCGCCGATTCCGGTAGAACAGGCCACAACCGGCATGCCTTCAAACATGCCGCAGAGAGAGCGGAATTCACGGTTATACGCAAGTTCGCGAACATCCGTCAGTTCCCTGGCGATACGATCCAGACGAGCCGGATCTCCCGGAAGAACAGCCGCTTTGGCATTCAGTTCCGAAAGTTGAATATGAGGCTGAATCATGTGAAATCTCCTCCTGTAAAAAGAAACAGGACACCGGACTTTTTGGGGAACCGATGTCCTGGAGAATTGTTGTTGTTTGAATCTTACTTGATGCCCTGTTCGATCTTGCGGGTGCGGCGAATGGAATACAGACTCGTAAATACAATCGCAAGAATCGTGGCGAGATACGGAATCATTTCAAGGAATTCCGTCGGGAAGTTCGACTGTGACTTGAGTGTGAGAGACAGCGAACTGGTCGCACCGAACAGCAGCGAAACAAGCGCGGAACCAACGGGCTGTCCGTTTGCCATATTCTGGGCGGAAAGACCGATATAACCACGGCCGTTAACCATGTTCTTCATAAAGAATGTTACCCAGCTCATGGAAAGGAAGGTTCCGGAAAGACCGGCAAACAGACCGCAGAACAGGAACGCAATGTATCCGATCTTTGTCACACTGATTCCGACAGATTCCGCAGCCTTCGGGTTTTCACCAACCGAACGGATCCGAAGACCGACGCGGGTACGCTTCAGAAGGAACCACACAAACCAGACACTCAACACCGCAACATACGTAAGCAGGCTCTGGCCGGAAACAATTCGCCCGAGAATCGGGATGTCCTTGATGATCGGAATCTCAATATTCGGGATCTGATAGGAACGGAATGCGCCGGAAGTCGTGGACTTTTCACCGGTCAGGAGATACATGATGAAGACCGTACCGCCGCTGGCCGCCAGGTTGAACGCAATACAGGTAAGATACAGATCCGTCTTGCCCGTAAGGTGCGCAAACGCAATGACGAGACCGGTGATGAGTCCGGTAAGAATGCCGCATGCGACACCGGCCCACACATTTCCAAGATAATGCGCACCGGTAACGGCACCAAGCGCAGAACAGAGAATCATACCTTCGACACCCATGTTGAACATGCCGGCCTGTCTGGTCATCAGAGCAGCCAGAGCAGCGAAGACAAGCGGTGTCGACATTTTAATCGCATCAGCTATAAACGCAACAATATCTATGTTCATGATCTAACCTCCATTCCTCAGGCACTCTTCTGATTTGCGTTCTCTGCCTGAACAGACTTGTAGATAAGACGATTCTTGAAGCCGGAGAGGAAGGACTCCGCCGCAACAAGGAGAATGATAATGCCTTGAATTACAGAGATGAATTCATACGGAATGTCACCCGAAGTGTTGACAACGTCCGCACCGATCCGCACATATGCAAGGAACAGTGCACCGACCGGCACAAGAATCGGATTCTTCTTGGCAAGCACCGCAACGAGGAGTCCGTCAAATCCATGGCCGGTAGACGCAGTCCACTGGAACCGCTTGTAGCTGTTCATGATCTCGGTGGCTCCGGCAATTCCGGCAAGCGCTCCGCCGGCAAGCTGAGCCGTAAATGAGATACCGAGGGCCGAAAGTCCGACCGCGGTTGCGAATTTCGGGTTGGACCCGACGATCCGCATCTTCCATCCAAACGAAGTCTTGAAGAAGATGATGGAGACAATTACAACCGCAATCGCCGCAATGATCACACCGGCGCCGATCTTCATTTTTCCGAACAATGTCACAAACTGGATCTGTTTGGGAAGTTCGTACGAACCGATAAATGAGATGCCGGGATCTTTCATGTAATAACGGAGAATATAAATTGCAAGCTGGACAATGACCGAGTTAAGCATCAGCGATACGACAACGACGTTCGCATTCAGCTTACGGTCCATGATAGCCGGAATGAAGGAAAGAACCGCGCCGACAACAGCGCCGATAAGAAGCAGCAGCGGCACAAGAATCACAGCCGGCAGGTTCTGTCCAATGGCAAGCGCAACCCAGGTAATGATACAGCCGGAAAGCATGAAGATACTTTCACCGATCAGGTTGAACTTATTGACGGCATACATAAAACACATTGACAGGCCGCAGAGTGTAAACGGCACCGCCAGATTGATGATCGAACCGATTCTTCTCGCGGAAGAGAACGGGCCGAGAATAAACTGTTTGACAATAAAGACCGGATCATCTGAAATCGCAACAAGAATCACAAGCGCAAGCAGGTATGCAATCGCCATGCCTGCAACGATACGGACAACTTCCATAATCGCTTCAATGCGCTGTGTCTTTTTCATCGCATCGGTGCGGCGCGGATCTTTCTGCGGCACGTTTTCGGTCACATTCGTATCTTTCACTGTCATAACAGACCCTCCATCTGTTCCGGAGTCATGGACTTCAGACCAAGCATGTACTCGCCGAGTGTATCTTCTGAAACCTCATTCGCTTTGGGGAATGCAGCAACAACCTTGCCCTTCCGCATGACAAGCAGACGGTCAGAGCATTCAAGAACCTCATTAAGGTCCGCAGAAATCAGAATGGTACAGGTGTCCTCTTCGCGGGATTTGCGGACGATCGTCTTACGGATCATTTCCGCCGTACCGACGTCGATTCCGCGGGTCGGCTGATTTGCGAGGATAAAGTTGGCGCCGGAAGTGAATTCCCTTGCGACAACGACCTTCTGAATATTACCGCCCGAAAGCATTCTTACCGGCTGTTCCGGTCCGTCACAGAGAATTTCAAACTCCTGAATCAGCTCTTCGGTTTCTTTCCGGATCTTCTTTGCGTCAACAAAGAGGCCGCTCTTGTATTCCGGCTTTACGAAACGGTCTGCCATGATATTCATTTCAATGGACATATCACCGGCCACGCCTTCCGCCATACGGTCTTCCGAAATATATGCCATTCCGTTGTCACGGATCTCACGTACGCTGAGCCCCTTGATGGACTTGCCGTTCAGAGTGACATCCCCGGAGGCAAAATCCGCCAGACCGGCAAGCACTTCCGAAAGTTCCGTCTGGCCATTGCCCTCGACTCCGGCAATCCCGACAACTTCACCGGCACGAACAGTAAAGGAAACACCGTCAATCACCGCCTTGCCGTAGGAATTAAAACGATACAGATCTTTGATTTCGACAACCGGCTCCTTCGGCTGAGGATCTTCCTTCTCAATCTTCAGAATGACATCACGCCCTACCATGAGCCGTGAAATCTTTCTTTCATCCAGATCTTTCGTATCATAGGTACCCATGCATTCTCCGCGCCGCAGAACGGTAACACGCGAACAGATCCGCATGACTTCTTCCAGTTTGTGGGAAATAAAGATAACCGATACGCCGGAATCGCGGAGTTTGAACAGCTGTTCAAACAATTCTTCCGTTTCCTGAGGTGTAAGAACCGCAGTCGGTTCATCAAGAATCAGAATCTTCGCACCTTTGATCAGAGCTTTCAGAATCTCGACTTTCTGCATCTGTCCGACAGAAAGTGTGGATACTTTCGCTGTCGCATCGACCTTGAAGTTATACTTGTCCGCAATCGCCTGCGTATTCTTTACCGCGGTGTTGTAATCAAACAGGCCGTTCTTCATCGGCTCTACACCAAGTGTAACGTTTTCCGCAACCGTTAATGACGGCAGCAGCATAAAGTGCTGGTGAACCATGCCGACGCCCTTCGCAATTGCATCAAGAGGATTCGCAATCTTTTCTTCTTTTCCGTTGATGAAGATTTTCCCCTCCTGACAATCCTCCATGCCAAAAAGAATCTTCATAAGCGTGGTTTTTCCGGCACCGTTCTCACCCACCAGTGCATGGATTTCGTTTGTGCCGATACCAAACGTGATATCACGGTTTGCCATGAAGCCGTTTGGATAAATCTTAGTGATTCCCTGCATTCGCAGAACTTCTTCTGCCACTGTGCTTTCCCCCTTCCTTACAGTAACGGTAACCTGCAGTTCAACGCTGAAGACAGCCCCCTCATCCGATGAGGAAGTCTTCACCGGGAGAGCAATTGTGCATTGAAACTGCAAATTAAAAGAATACTCACTTTTCTGTTTTTATTTTACTTCAAACAAAACCATGTTGGGGAACCAATGTCATTATTTTCAGCAGCAATCCTTGCAGAAAAAAAGAGCCGGTACACAGTACTGTGCCGACTCTTTTGACTGTCGTGATCTGAATTCGTTAATTACTTAACCTCAGCGATGTAAGCATTGAATTCATCTTCAGATGCGAAATCGTAGTAGGATTTCACTGCCTTGGATCCAGACTTGACATCTTCAGCAGCCTTTGCCATAGCGTCACGGACTTCTGCCGGAACGTTAGCCTGGAAGAATTCGTTGTCAACAAATCCAACAGAATCCTGCGCGAGGCCGAGCTTTGTTGTCTTCTTCCAGACATCTTCGCCGTTGTCGATGGAGTGTGTCATGGAAACGAGAGAGTTTCCGACTTCCTTCAGCATGGATGTGAGGATGACATCCGCCTTTTCAGGGTTCTCGGAATCCTTGTACGCCTGATACTGGTCGGAGTCAACGCCGATTGCCCATGTGCCGTTCTCCAGGCAGGCCTCGAAGAGACCGTCACCGGAACCGCCGGCAACCTGATAGAATACGTCAGTCTTGTTGTCACGAGCCTGACCGAGGCAGAGATCCTTCATTGTTGCAGGATCGCTCCAGGAACCAACCTGAGCAG
>CAJOLG010000100.1 GCA_905235315.1 uncultured Solobacterium sp.
GGCGAAGCGAAAGGCATAGCCGAAGGCAGAGCAGAAGGCAGAGCAGAAGTAATTCAGAAGCTGATGGAGAAGCAGAACATGACTGTGGTACAGGCAATGGCCTTTCTGGAAATTCCGGAAGAAGAGCAGGAGCCGATCCTGAATCATCTCAGCCGGCTGGCGTAAGGAAAGATCCCGACACATACAGGAGAACAGGGCGGGGGAGACCCGCCCGCTTTCATCGTGTGTAATACGAAAATACGGAAAGTAAGAAAACCTCAAATCGTCAGTGAATGACAATGCGATACAGCAGGCTGAATGGGATTACGGAATCTTCAATATACAGAAGCTGCTGTTCCGGATCGACACGGTGCACAATACCGGTGACAGTGACAGATTTCCCGTTACACCCGTACGCATCACTGTGCAGATCTTCACATACCTGATAGTATTCCACGGACGCGCAGACCGGGTTCTGTTTTGCGGAGTGCCCGTTTTTTACCGCAAGATACAGTTTATTCAATCTTTCATTCAGTTCATATAATTCATCGGGATCGGGATCCCGCTTCGGTTCATAACGAAGCTCTTTGGCGGAGACTTCCTCTTCAAATCCCCGCAATGCCGCAAACGGCGCAAAGATTTTGGCGCGTTTTCCGGGATTCATTCGGGGATGCCGGATGGAAAAGGCATCTCCGTGATGCGCCGGTTTTCCGCTGTTTAAGACAGCGTCATAGCGGAACCGGTCCGGTTTCGGCACACTGCCGATTTCCGAATGTTTTGACATATACCATACTTCTTTCCAGCCTTCTGTTTATGCGCGGTGTCCGCCGATCTGTCCGTTCCGTTCGATTGCGGTGCCCCCTTCCATGTAATTGGTTCCTTTGAGAACGGCGTTGGGGCCGTACCGTTCCCGGATGATCCGTACTGCTTCCTGCATCCGCGCTTCCTTCTCCATCGCCGCATAATCCGTGAAGAGATCCAGCTGAAGAACCCTGTTTCCTGCCAGGGTATCTTCCGCAATCACCCCGAATCTGCGAATCCAGAAATTCGGATTGACGTTCCGGTCATAGATGGCGAGAAGTCCGTTCCGCACAACCGACGGACAGTTGGTTCGGTTGTGAAAGCGCACGGTCCCGCCGGTGTATTTGGGAAAGATGCGGCCGTAGAAGTCCATGCATAACGGACCACGGTAATCCGGATTGCGCTCCAGAGAAACCGCGTCATAGGAGATCCAGCAGGAAAAGGTCCGGCTGGTCAGATGTTTCCGGTAAAGATCTGCACAGAGGCTGTCGATCATTTCAATAAAAACGATACGCGCTTCCTCGAAGCAGTACGGGCGGGGAAGCACCTGTCCGAGATGCAGGCTGTGGGCAGACGCATGATAGTTTTTGATGTCCGGCATACATACCGGTTCGATTCCCCATGCGTGATCGATCAGGATTTCCGCATCAATTCCGAAGGTCCGGTAGAACCACTCCTCATTCCGCTGGGATCCGGCCGCGACCTGCCCCATGGTAAACATGCCCGCATTGTTCAGGCGCCGGGCTTTTCCGGGACCGATCTGCCAGAAATCCGTCAGGGGCTGATGGTCCCAGAGAAGGTATTTGTAGCTGTCTTCATTCAGTTCGGCAATGCGTACGCCGTCGCTGTCTGCCGGTGCTTTTTTGGCCACAATGTCCATTGCGACCTTGGCGAGATACAGGTTTGTGCCGATGCCGGCGGTTGCGGTGATGCCGGTTTCCGCGAGTACCTCCCGGATCATGGTCACCGCAAGCAGATGCGCAGCCGAGATGCCGCGCTTCTCTGCCTCCGCCGCATAGAAGTGCAGGTAGGGAGTGGCGTCAATGAAGCATTCATCTATGGAGTAGACATGAATATCTTCGCTTGCGGCATAGCGCAGATAGATGGAATAGATCCGGGCGGAGATGCGTTCATACTCCGCCATCCGCGGCATTGCGATGATATAGTCGAGGGAGCAGTGATTTGTCCGTTCATATTCCCGGATTTTCTGCTTTGCCTCAAAGAGCCGGGGCCGGGCGGGAACGCCGATGGCCTTGAGCGCGGGAGATACCGCAAGGCAGATCGTTTTGTCACTGCGGGTTTCATCCGCCACCAGCAGCCTGGCGCGCAGCGGGTCCAGTCCGCGGTGCACACACTCCACAGAGGCATAGTAGGATTTCAGATCAATACAGATATAAACCCGTTCGTCTTCCATGGTCTTCCTCCTGTTTCCTGCGTTTTGGGCATAAGAAAAACATCGTCGGTGAAAACAATGTTTTTCCGTAATTCCGTTATCCCTTTCTCAGCATCTTCACATGCGGAATCCCGTCTTCCATAAACGGTTCGGAAATCACCTGAAACCCGGCCGTTTCATAGAAGGGCACCGCATACGTCTGTGCTTCGAGGTACAGCGTGTCGGTGTGAAAGATATCGTTTGCGATCCGGATCCCTTCGGCGAGGATTCGCGTGCCAAGGCCTTTACGCCGTTTGGCGGTGACCACGCGGCCGAGCGAAACATATTCGCTTTCCACGCCTTTATCCATGATCCGCAGGTAAGCGAGAATCCCGTCGATGTCTTCCAGCCAGACATGAACCGCATCCTGATCCCGGTCATCCAGCTCGTGGTAGGGACAGTTCTGTTCCGCCACAAACACATCGACCCGCAGTTTCAGGATTGCGTACAGTTCTCTTGCGCTCAGTTCATCAAATCGTCTGATCTGAAGCCGTTCCATTCGCTGCGCTCCGCATCAGTAGCCCCAGGAGAGCAGTTCCCACTCTCCGTCTTCGGTGCGGGCGAGCCACCACTCCCAGTTTTTGTATTCCGCATCGGGTTCCCAGGCGCCGGAAGCGTCTTTCGGCGTATGGAAGTCCGACAGGAATTCGATACACCAGGCGTAGGGAGCGTTTTCGCCGAGCTGGTTCATCCAGGCCAGGTTTTCGCTGCTCATGCAGGAATCTCCCGCATAGCGCAGGCGCTTCAGTTCACAGCCGCTGAAGGTTTTGAATTTGGCACGGATGGCAGCGATGGCGGAATCCATATCCGCTTTGGAGTAGATGGATGAATTTCCGTACTCCACCGGAACAGTATCGGATTTAATAATCCATACGGCGATCGCGCCAAGCGCGGCCGCTGTGATCAGAAGACGTTTTAACATGATTGGGGTACCTCCTTCCGGCAGTGCTCAGACAGAGTCTGCCTTATCTTCGATTGTGCCGAGAAACGAGCGGCTTGGGGCGGGAAAGGTATCGGGAATATCCTGTCCTTCGCGGCGCATCTGAAGCAGCCGTATCATCAGCAGATTGACATTGAGATCCAGACTGGATGCGGCGGTTACCAGGTCTTCCCCGCGGTTCAAAAGTTCGTTCAGCTCCGCATCATCGATCAGTAAATATGCGGCGAAGACATTGGCTTCATATTCTGCGCTGCTCCGGATGTCAAACAGTTCATAGTCGAGCAGCGGCTTCTGTCCGGAGAGAATCTCCCTGTGAAGCAGAATGTGGCCGAGTTCATGCGCGCATGTCATGCGCTGAAGCGGTTCGCTCATATTGCGGTTGATGAAGATGAACGGGATGTCATCAATGACAGCGCAGAGACCTTTCTGCCGCTTTGTGCTGATGTACTTGACCGTGACCCCCAGCAGGGACGCAAGCCGGAACGGGTCGCGGATGCCGTGAATGCGGACCAGCTCGGAAGAGAGTTCTGCCGCGCGGTTATCCATGAGCGGCATTTTTCCTCTCTTTGGCTTCGAGATACGCTTCCTGCAGGGCACGCATGATCTCATCCATGTCTTCTTCTTCCATTTCTCCGCCGGCCCAAAGGGCTTTTACATCCGCCACAAGATCCATGGCCTGACGCATCGCATCGCCGCCGTACTGCTCGTTGGCCCGCAGGACAAAATCGATATCCCGGTTGAGCAGAACCTCTTCTTCAATACCCAGGGCCTCTGCCAGCGCCGTATACGCCGAGCGTTTCTTCGGCAGAAGGCGTCCGCTTTCATAATTCTGAATGGAGCGCCGTGAGATGCCGGTCTGTTCTGCCAGCTCCTCCTGGGAGAGATTCTTTGCGGTCCGGATGTTGCGCAGCTTTTCACTGAATTCCATATCAATCTCCAAGTTGCGCATCATGCGCAACTTACAGCCCCATAGTAAATCACCGGTCCGGCAAAGTCAACCCGGTTCCGCATCCCCTGGCAGGCAGTTTTTTTGTCACAATGAAGCGCTAATCTTTCGGTGTAAGGAGGCGCCTGTATGGAAGAAATCATGATGTCGCCGGAATATCAGAAACAGCTGGAAGAGATTGAACGGCTTTCAACTTCCCTGTCGATGGTCATTCTGGAGCGTGATGAACTGAAAGAAGTCATCTGTAAGAATATTGAGACAAGATACATGATGCAGATCGGGGATCTGGAATACCGGTGCTATAAAGCAATGTGCGAGTTCCTCCGGGCAAAGCGGAAAGCGGAGCTGATTCAGAAATGCGTGAATCGTAATGAGATTCCGGATATGGCTTCCGTGGAAGCGCAGCTGGACAAGGAGTTTGAGGCGTATCGTCTGGCGATGGAAGAGCGGCTTCGGAAGATGAATGATGCCATTGAGCGCAGCCGCGGGCGGTATCTGAGCGAAGAGGAAACTGCCGAACTGAAGAAACTGTACCGGCAGATCGTCCGGGTACTGCATCCGGATATCAATCCGGATGTGACACCGGAACAGCTGCGGCTGTATCAGAAAGCGGTTGAAACATACAAAGACGGGGATCTGGAAACGATGCGGTTTATTCATGTGCTGGTGATGGAAAACAGGCCGGATGTACTGACGATGACCCCAAATGAAAAGATTGCCCGGCTGAATGCCGCAATTCAGCGTGTGCGGAACGAGATTCTTCAGATCAAAAACAGTTATCCGTATAACCTGTCTTCCTTCCTGCGTGACAAAGCAGCGGTTGCCGCAAAACGCGGTGAACTGGAAGACAGTCTGAAGAACTATAAGATCCGTACTGCGGAGTATACAAACCGCGCAGCCGCAGCTGCGATGAACTGAAAAAACAGGGAAGGGGGATAACGTAATGGCAAACAATCTTGTGCGCAGCCCGGAATCCTATGTGAGCCTGTTTCACAGCGGAGAAGCCGGAAATCTGCCGAAACCCTATGCGCAGGAAGTAATCCTGTTCCGGACGTTTATTGCGGGCACAAGCTATGTTGAGGGAGTGGAAGAACTTGCGGAACATCTGTATCCGGGAGATGACCTGAACCTGAAGCGGGATCCCGACAACTGGGTGGATGAGCTTGCGGTTCAGGTACATACAAAAGATGATGTAAAACTTGGGTTTATCCCCCGCATTGACAATGCGGTACCGGCAGCCCTGATGGATGCGGGAAAGGACCTGTTCGCCCGGATCGCAGATATGGACAGCAGGGAATGGGGCGTTCTGATCACGATTGATGTGATCCTGAGGGACTGATGATGGAAAACCGGATTCAGAAGATGCGCCGCCTGAAAGACAGGGCGGAAGAAGGAACCCTGAACGAGAAGATCGCATATGCGGACTGGATGCTGTATCACTGCCCGGATCAGATCAATGAGACAAACCTTCCGGCAATCCGGTCGTATTACATGGACGGCGTCAGAAACCGGAATGTGCGGGCGATCCTGGGAATGGGACAGATGTATGAAGAAGGCTGTACCGGAAAAGAGAATATCCCGGCTGCCATGCGGCTGTACCGCAGAGCAGTAAGCTGCGCAAAGGAGGAAGCGGAGCGGCAGATGGCGGTGACCCTGCTGGCGCGTCTGTATCTGGAGCGAACCACGGGGAACGAACAGGATACCGCCGCAGATCTGATCTTTCAGGAAGCGGACCGCATGACCGATCTGAAGTTTGCGCCCTTTGCGATGGTAATGGGAGATCTTCAGAGGAACGGCATCGGCGTAAGGAAATGCGCACACAGTGCCTATGAGAGCTATCTGATGGCCAAAAGCGTCATTCTTTCCACCGAAGAAAACCGGCGGTTTCTGCCGGATATTCTGATCCGGTACGGAGAGGTTTACGGATTCGGGCTGTATGTGCCGAAGGATCAAATGAAAGCGGAGGGATACTTTGCGGAAGCGGAAGCCCTTCTTGGGTCCGAAGGCAGAAGCCGGCAGAACCGGGAACGGATTCAGAAGGACAGACTGGCAATACAGGAATAACGGAGAACTGTGATGAGACTGTTTTCAGGAAACCAGAAGAAACCGCAGAAGGTGATTCTTCCCAAAGACGCAAAATGTGACCGGTGCGGAAAGAAAATCAAAGAAACGGAATCATTCCTGTATCTTGACGGGAAGCTTTACTGTGAAAAATGCGGCCGGGCAAAACGGGACTGGGAGTTTCTGGAACTGATGGCGATGCTGGAAGACTGAGATCCGGCAGAAATCAGATCAGGCCGCCGTAAACGTTCCGGAAGTCTTCCAAACCATACAGATGAATACCATCCGAAACGGGGTATTCGTCTTTTTGGGCGAAATTTTGGATTACCAAATGTTGCCGTAAAGCCCCTGTCCTTGGACATGGGGATATAAGGCGACCTATATCATTAGTTTTCTAAAAGCCATTTCATTTATTCTTGCGTTAGATTGCTTTGAGCTATATAATGTTCTTATGGAATACAAATCAAACAATAATGTAGTCTATTCCTGCAAGTATCATGTGGTTTGGTGTCCTAAATATCGACGCTCTGTTCTTGTGGATGGAGTTGAGCTGATAATCGAAACGTGTGAACGTCTCAAAGTCGAAATCATTGAAATGGAGATTATGCCGGATCATGTGCATCTACTTATGGAAGTAGACCCACAGTACGGAGTACACCGGGCTGTCAAACAAATCAAGGGTTATTCATCACGCGTACTGCGGGAAGAGTTTCCTTGGCTCAAATCAAGACTTCCGAGCCTTTGGACAAATAGCTATTTCGTTTCAACCGTCGGTGGTGCTCCGCTTGCTGTAATCAAACAGTACATTCAGAATCAAAAGAGCGTATAGGTGAGTTATGCAATTATCAGAAACAATTAAACTGTATCTGTCTAAAACGGAATATCAGCTTGTCAAAGACACTATGAATACGTACATTGCTGCGGTAAATAGTATTGTTTCTGACGCTGTGAGCAGCGGTATATCTATTTCAAAACTCACGACTAAGGACGTTAATGCCAATCTTCCTTCCGCACTCAAAAATCAATGTATCCGTGATGCCAGGTCTATTGTCAGAAAATACAACAAAGCGAAGCGTGATGCAGAACGTAAGAATGCAAAACTCGCAAAGCAGGGCAAGGACATCAAAGTCATTGCCACACTTCCTGTATTAAAGAAGCCTTGCTGCTATATAAACAATCAGAACTTCAAAATCAATGGCACACATATAGAATTTCCGGTCATGGTAAGCGGTAAATCTAAACGGATTTCTATCCGCACCAGGATGACAGATGAACAGAAGTCAGTGCTCTTGTCGCATAAACTCGGCACAATGCGTATTGTCACTAAGAACAATAGCATAGTAGCTCAGATCGTCTACGAAGCAGAAGAGCCCGCTGTTCCTGAGGAAGGCAATGTCATGGGGGTTGACCTTGGCATCAAATGTCCTGCTGTGAGTAAGTGTTCCGACGGAAGCGTTAAGTTCTATGGCAACGGCCGCAAGAACAAAGCTATGCGCAGACACTTTGCCGCAAAACGTAAGGCTTTGCAGAAAGCCAGACATCAGGATGCCGTAAAACACGTCAACGACAAAGAACAGCGCATCATGAAGGATATCGATCACAAATTAAGTCATGACATAGTTGCGGCTGCAGCGGCGCATAATGTTAAGACCATAAAATTAGAGCAGCTTCAAAATATTCGCTCTACGACAAGAACAAGTCGCAAAAACAACCATTCGCTTCATAACTGGAGTTTCTATCGCCTTGCAAAGTATATTGAATACAAGGCAAAACGCGCAGGTATTGAAGTTCTCTATGTTGATCCTGCATTTACAAGTCAGACATGTCCTGTGTGTGGTGAGCATCAACACGCAAGTGATAGGCGGTACATTTGCAAATGCGGGTTTCAAACACATAGAGATATCGTAGGAGCGTGGAATATCTGTAATTCCACTGAGTATGTTGGCGATAGCAATATCAGACATACTGCCTGAGAGACTACATGTCCTGTCTCAGGAAGGCTGATGGCACAGCCATATCTTGCACTGCGACCTACCAGAAATGGACTGGTCAGCCAATAAACTTTAGGCATGGGGAGTGTCAAGCTGAAAACCAAGAGCGGGATTTCCCACGTGACTTATAAATGTCTTGACTGCTCGCATGGATTCGTAATAACGAATTGAACCTCCCCACTTACGCTAAAGCGTTGAAGTGAGGGATTCCTGCGAACTGGACATACTTGAATATCAGCCATACAGCTCTGGTACACAGCGGTTTTCCATATAATGCAGGCTATCCCGGCAGTTCCTGCCGTTCTTTATGACGATTTAGTCAGTTTACATGCAGTAGTCTGTATCCTTTTTTCTGACATACCTGTTCTGTTCAATGCGGTTCTGCGCTGCGTTTGTACTGCGTCTTTTTCAGCAGTGAAACCAGTTCCGCTGAGCCCCGGGTATTATACAAACCGCAGAATCTGACTGATCCGGCGCGGAAGATCCAGCACACCCTGATGGTTTGCCAATACCTTAGCGCCCTTTACCGGGTC
>CAJOLG010000101.1 GCA_905235315.1 uncultured Solobacterium sp.
ATCCGCGAAGCCTGCCATGGCCTCATCGATTCCGTTGTCGACAATTTCCCATACAAGATGATGAAGACCTTTGGAGCTGGTGCTTGCGATATACATACCGGGACGCTTGCGTACGGCTTCCAGTCCGTCCAAAACCTGAATTTTGTCATCCGTGTATTCATCCTCATCCGGATGGAAATCTGCTTCCCCTTCCACAAACGCAGGTTTTGTCTCTGTTTCGTTCAACTGTTCGTTCTTCTCTTCTTCACTCATACGCTGCCTCCCTGTATCGTTCCGTTCCGGATCCGGAACTCCGTGAGGTTACCCTGCCGGAGAAAGTCCGGAAATTCCGTACCGGTTATCACACACTGATACGGTTTTGAAATCAGACCCATCAGTGTTTTCTGCCGTTCTCTGTCAAGTTCGGAGAGCACATCATCCAGCAGTAATACCGCCCGGGTATGCGCTGTCTCCTCAATGTAGTTCATAATGCTGAGGCGGAATGCCAGCAGGATCATCCGTTTCTGTCCCTGGCTGGCGCTGTTGATCACATTCTCCCCGTTAAGGGAAAAACTGATGTCTTCCCGGTGAATCCCGCTGCCGGTGCTTTTGAATTCCAGGTCTTTTGCCCGGGTTTCCGCATACATCCGCTTCAGGGTTTCCATCAGCTCCTCTTCCCGTACCTCCTCACTGACGCAGGAGTGGTAGTTCAGCTTCGCTTCCAGCGGATCATCCGCCAGGCTCTGATAGAAGCCGGTGAGCGTCCGGTTTACGGACGCAATGAAGGCCCGCCGCTCTTTGATCACGGTTACGGCTTCCGCCGCCATGCGCTCTTCCAGAACCTCAAGATAGCTTTCATCCGGATGAAACTCTTTTAACAGAGAATTGCGGTCTCTGAGCAGATTCCGGTAGTTCTTAAGGGCGGAAAGACAGGCCGAGGATACTTTGGTAATTTCCTGGTCCAGCATTCGTCTGCGATCCCGCGGGGCATCCAGAAAGATGCTGAGATCGTCCGGCGAAAACAGCACAGTGTTCAGCCGCCCGACAAACTCACTCGTCTTTTTTACCGGAACCCGGTTTACGGAAAGCGTCTTGCCGGAAGAATGAATCACCGCATCGAGACGGGTATCCCGCCGTTCATCGCTTACCGTACAGGAGAGACCCGCAAAGTCACACCCGTTACGAATTAAAAGGGAATCGTTCATCGTCCGGAAGGATCTTGTCATAGAGAGGTAGACAAGACTCTCCAGAAGATTTGTCTTTCCCTGTGCATTCGGCCCGGAGATCAGATTGAGTTCCGGGTTTAAACGGAGTTCTGCGGATTCATAATTCCGGAAATTTCTGACCCGAAGGGTTTTGACGATCATTCCACCTTCACGGTGCTGCCGGCCGCCTCCACTGTATCTCCGGGGTACAGTTTTCGCCCGCGGCGCAGCTCGGTTTCTCCGTTGACCGTTACTTCTCCGGCCCGGATCATCAGTTTTGCCTGACCGCCGCTTTCCGCAAGATCACAAAGCTTTAAAAACTGTTCAAGCCGGATGTATTCCGTACTGATTTTCATCCCTGTTTTCACCCCGTTTTCGCAGTCCTTTCAGACCACTTGAATTATACCATAAAACCCGCATAAAATTGCGCTTTTTTGCGTGTTTTTACACAAAAAAACAAACCCGTTTTCCGGCTTGTTTTTTTCACCCCTGATCCGGGTCTGTTTTCATAAATTTTTCATAGTTTTCATACCGGAAATGCCATAAAAAGATGCCGGATTTTTCTAATTCAGGCTGTGAACAACCGATCAATTCCAAAATTTCGCGTTTAAACGCGCTCTGGGGCAGGAAAGCTTCCGGACGGACTCATATTCCTTCCATCGTTTTATTTCGCCCTGAACTGTGAAAAAACGGGCCTGTATGAGAAAAATTTCCGGGAAGCCTGTTTTTGAAAATCCAAGACCGGATTTTTAAGGAAACAAAACCCGTAATGAACCGGAAAAAAAGAAAAGCCTGTATTACATAGGGTACATGGTAATACAGGCCTTCTGAATTGTCTGGTTTGTCCTCAGTTGTATGTGCGTACCGGAAGCACCAGCTGCAGGATGGAATCATCGCCGCCTTCATTGACGAGGATGAAGGGCTTCATGTTTTCCGTGAAGCGGATCTTTACATTCTCCGTCGACAGGGATTTCAGCGCATCCGAGAGATAATTCCCGGAGAAACTGATATCCAGCGGGGTGCCTTCATAGCTTACCGCATTGAGACTTTCATTGTATTCGCCGATTTCCTGGGATTTGCAGGAGATGAGAATATCATCTGCCGCATTGATTTCCAGCCGGATGATCGTCATATTGTCGGTCTTGATAAAGGACGAACGGTCTACCGCAGAAAGCAGCTGGCGGCGGTTGATCACGAGATCATCATTGAATGCGGTCGGAATCAGCCGGTCGGTCTCCGGATAGTTTCCTTCCAGCATCGTGGACTGCAGAACGGTATTCCCGCTGCGGAACTGGATCTTCTTTTCACTGAGCGCGATATGAATCGTTTCCTCTCCCGCAAAAATCGTGCGGGCTTCATTCAGGCATTTTGCCGGAACGGTAACCGAGAACGGCTCGGCGGAAAGCGCAATCTCCTTGCGGGCAAGCCGGAAGCTGTCCGTTGCGGTGCAGGTGATCTTTTCCCCGTCGCTGCGCATATTGACGCCGGTGAGAACCGGACGGGTTTCTTTTACCGATGCCGCAAACGCAGTACCGGAGATCACATTGCTGAGGAGTTCATAACTCATTTCAAAGCGGGTGGAAGGTTCACTGAAATCGATGGTCGGATAATCCGACGGACGATACCCGTTGATGCGGAATTCCGCTTTCTCGCCGGAGAAATGAGTAAGTGTTCCGTCAATGATCTCAATGGAAATCTCATCGCTGTCGATCTTACGCACAATATCAATCAGATACCGGGAATCAATTACAATCGAGCCTTCATCGAGAATCGTAAGCCCCAGTTTGTCATTCTGTTCATTGGACAGTGTCTGGACAATCGAGAGACTTGCGTCACTGGATGTGATTCTCAGAATGCCGTTTTCCACTTCAATCCGGATACCGATGAGAATGGGTACCGGAGAATTGGATGAGATTGCGCGTGAAGCTGTGCTCAGCGCGTTGTAGAACATCTGTTTATTGACTTTGAAGTTCATAAAGCTGCCTCCTGGAATATGCAGTTAATACAGGTAATCATTATTAGCCCGGTGGATATTGTGGAAAACGTTCTATTTCCGCAGAACCACGCAGTTATTTTACCATCCGCCATGGTTGGTTAAAAGATGAAAACTGGGGAAAATCAGTTGGAGAGAAGTTTTTCAATCTCACTGACCGCTGTCGCAAGCGAAGGGTCGGTGTGCATCTGTTTCTCCACCTTTGTGCAGGCAGAGATGATTGTGGTATGGTCCCGGCCGCCGAATTCATCGCCGATTTTCATATAGGAGAGATCCAGCAGCTTGCGGCAGAGATAGATGGAAATATGCCGTGCACTGGAAATATTCTTCGTGCGCGTCTTGCCGGTGATCTGCTGGCGGGTAAGGCCGTAATAATCCGCTACGGTCTTGATGATCTTGCCCGGGGATAACCCGGTCTTGTCAGAGACAACCGCCTGATTGCGCAAAGCGCTTACAACGGTTTCAAATTTAATAACGCCTTTATCCTTCTGAAACATGATGGCATAGAACAGAACCCGGTTCCATGCGCCTTCGAGATCCCGGACATTGCCGGAGAAGTTGGACGCAATATACGTAAGGCCTTCTTCTTCCACATCTTCAATGTCATTCCCGCTGTTTTTGATCTTCATCTGCAGGATGGCCCGGCTCGTCTCAAATTCCGGAGAATCGATACCGACGGATAATCCGCTCGAGAAGCGGCTGATCAGACGGTCTTCCAGCCCTTTGATTTCCTTCGGCTGCCGGTCGGATGCGATACAGATCTGTTTCCGGTTGTTCACCAGCTCGTTGTATATGGAAAAGAAAATCTCATGGCTCTTCTCCTTGCCCGCAAGGAACTGGATATCATCCACGAGCAGAAGATCCATGGAGCACATGTATTGTTTGAAGGCATCGATTTTATTATTCTGAATCGCCTTGACGACTTTATCCACAAACTTGAGAGATTCAATATAATAGACGTTTTTATCGGGATAATTCTTTTTGACATAGTTTCCGATGGCCATCAGAAGATGTGTTTTTCCAAGGCCCGAATTGCCGAAAATAAAGAGCGGATTGAAGTACTGTCCGGGATTCACCGCGCAGGCAAGCGCAGCCGCATGGCTTTCGCGGTTACAGTCGCCGACAACGAACTGTTCAAACGTATGTTCCGGGTTGATGGGCATGGATTTGAAATCGTCATCCATGGCAATCACCGGATCGAAGGATTCCGCCTTGAGCAGCGTATCGAGATCGCTCTCAAGAATAAATTCCACCGGAATCATCCCGTCGCTGTAATGCAGTTCACTGAAGGCGGCGCTGACCATGTCGGCGTTCTGCTTCATGACCTCTCTTGCGATGACATTTTCCGTAACGATAACGGCCTTTTTATCGTTCAGCTCTTCAATAAATGAAGTGCGGTAAAACGTATCCATTACCGTCGGATCCACTTTTCCGTTCGCCAGTAAATATTCCAGAGTCCGGTTCCAGGCTTCGGCCAGAAACTGATCTTTCGTGTGTGTCATAAAATTCAATCCCCTGATGCGTGTATTCAAATTTTATGACTGTAAATGCATAAAATCCACAGGTAAATTGTGGTAAAAAAATTTATCCACATAAGAAAAAGTGAAAAACCTCGTTTATGCCGTAAGAATCAGGGGTTATCCACCATTTTCAACAAATTTTATTGGGGATAAAATTGTGGATAATTTTACCACCGGTGCGAAACCCGCGTTTTATGTTGATAAATTGTGAGAATTATTGAAAAACACACAAGTTATTAACCGCAGAAAATGGCTTAATTATGCGGGTTTTTAAGAAAACCACAGTTTTCCACAAATGTGGAAAACTGATACAGGAAAACGGTGAACAGCCGGTGGATAACCGGAAATTCTTATTGAAAAAATGTAAGAAAATTTCAAAGTTAGCAACATAAATAAAGAAACAGCGGAATTCCGCTGTCAGAAGGCTGTTTCAATCCGGATATCAGGCCGGCTCATTGGTTTTTTCGTATTGTTCTTCCCGCAGAAGCTCCGCATCTTCCCGTGTCAGTACGGTATTGCGGGCAGGGCTCTTTGACTGCAGCTTCTGATATACCGCCTGGATATTCCGGGCATCCACCGCAGGATAGAAACCGCTGTCATTCCGGTCGGATTTGGCGGTCATATGAAACTGAGAGGCGCCGGTTTCTTCCAGTACTTCGAGAATGTTTTCGGCCCGGATTCCGCAGCCCGGAAGAATCTCAATCCTGGATCCGTATTTCCGAATCAGGTCCCGGATACAGGAAGCGCCCAAACGCGCAGTTTCTTTCCGGCCGCTGGTAAGAATGCGGTCTGCCCCGCAGGCGATCAGAGTGTTTACCGCAGAGTCCGGATCGGGCACGAGATCAAATGCGCGGTGAAAGACCGCGGTCTTTCCATAGCGGTGGATCAGGTCACACATCGCGTTTGTCTCGGGTTCCCTGACGGAATGATCCGGGTTCAGAATGCCGAAGACAATGCCGTCGGCTCCGTGCTTCAGTAAGATCTCTGCGTCTTCCTTCATGACGCTAAGTTCGGTTTCGGTATAGACAAAGCCTGCGCCCCGCGGCCGCACCATGCACAGGATGGGAAGGGAGGTATGGCGTTTTGCGGCCTCAAGAACCGCAAGGGAGGGAGTCAGGCCCCCGAGCTCCAGCGCGCTGTTGAGTTCGATGCGGTCCACCGGAAACCGGGATGCGGTGATCACATCCTCAATCCCTCCGGCACAGATTTCTACGGTATAACGGTCAAACATTGCGATATACGGTCACTTTCTTTTGTATTATTATACGCAGAAAGAGGAAGTTCATATGAAGGTAAGAATGGCAGAAGAAAAAGATATCGGGCGGCTGAAGGATCTGCTCAGCCAGGTGCTGGAGATTCACGCGGAAGGCCGGCCGGATATTTTTGTCTCCGGAACGACCAAATACAACAATGCGCAGCTTGCGGCGAAGATTCATGATGAGAATATACCGATGCTTGTGCTGGCGGACGATGAAGACGTGGTACAGGGCTATGCGATGTGCGAAATACAGCACAATAAATCGAATAACATGCACGATATCATAACCCTGTATCTCGATGATCTGTGCGTGGATGAAACCTGCCGGGGAAAGCAGTACGGCAAAGTGCTGTATGAAGCGGTAAAGGAATACGGCCGGAAGATCGGGGCCTATCATGTGACCCTGAATGTATGGGAATGCAACGGGGAGGGCCTGAAGTTTTATGAAGCCATGGGCATGAAGGTCCTGAAACGGACAATGGAGGAAATCCTCTGAAAAACAATGGGTATTTGCGGGGAGAATCTGCCATAATGAAATACAGTGAATAACGGGGAACCCCGGCAAACATAAAGGAGAAAATGAATATGTCAGTAAAATCATTCGGCTTCAACCAGCAGGGAGAGGAGATTCTGATCGGCAATGAAAACATTGAGTTTTCCGTTATGAATTACGGAGCGGTCATGGTATCGCTGAAAGAGAAGAAGTCCGGCATCGATGTGCTGCTCGGCTATGACAGCGCAGAGGGCTACCTTAAGGAAGAAGGACATCTCGGCTCGTTTGTCGGCCGTACCGCAAACCGCATCAAGGATGCGAAGTTTGAGCTCAACGGGGTAACGTACCAGCTGGAAAAGAACGACGGGGAAAACAACCTCCACGGCGGAAATGACGGATTCGATACCCGTATGTATGAAGCGGAAGAGACCGAAACCACCCTGAAGTTTCACCGCATCAGCCCGGATGGGGAGTCCGGCTTCCCCGGGGATCTTGATGTGACGATTCTCTATACCTTACAGGAAAACAGCGTGGAGATGCGCGTATTCGCAAAAGCACTGAACAAGGATACGCTGTTCTGCTGGACGAACCACAACTATTACAATGCGGACGGCAGTGATACCATCCTCGATCAGGTCCTGACCATCCCGGCAGAAACCTATGCGGACTGCAGCCCGGACAATATTTCCGTGCTTCCGGTAAAGCCGGTGGAGAATACCGCGTTTGATTTCCGGAACGGGAAGCCCGTCGGTACGGATATTGAAAGCGATGACCCGCAGATCACCGCGAACCGCGGCTATGACCATCACTTTGCGGTGGACGGAGAAGGCCTGCGCACCTTTGCGGTATTTGAAGGAAAACAGGTGAAGGTGACGGTCAGCTCGGATATGCCGGGCATGCATGTGTATTCCGGCAATTTCCTGAATCAGCCGGGAAAAAACGGCATGATGTATCATATCCATTCCGGTATCTGCTTTGAGCCGGAGTATTTCCCCAATGCGATCAACTATGAAGGGGTAACGAAACCGATTCTGCGCAGCGGAGAAACCTCAGAACATGTCATTGTCATGCGGGTGGAGCCGCGGTAAGAACTACGTAAGGTGCGTAACAGGCGCACGGCGCAGTAACAGATAAAGGAGAGACAGAAGATGACACTTCTTGAAATGTTTGAAGCGAAGCTTCGCAAAGACCCGAAGACGATCGTATTTCCGGAAGGAAACGATCCGCGCATCCTGGAGGCGGCATCCCGCCTGCTGGCGGCCAACTTCCTGTTTCCGATCCTGATCGGGAATGAAGCGGAAATCTATGCGGCGGCAGAAGAAGCCGGATACAACATCCGCGGCGCAAAGATCATCGAACCCCGGACGTATGAGCGGTTTGACGAGATGGTCGCCGAGTTTGTCCGGCTGCGGGCGCACAAGAACATGACGGAAGAGAAGGCACGGGTCATCCTTCTGCATCCCAATTACTTCGGCTGTATGCTGGTAAAGATGGGCGAAGCCGACAGTATGTTGTCGGGGGCGACCTATGCGGCCGGCGATACGCTTCTGCCGGCGATGCAGATACTGAAGAAAGAGGGCGAACCGAAGACCGTAAGCTCCTGCTATGTGCTGGACCGCGCCAATGCGACCGGTGAAAGCACCCGAATCGTCATGGCCGACTGTGCGGTCAATCTGGATCCGACCGCAGATGAGCTCGCGGAGATCTGCGGTGATGTGATCCAGTGCGCAAAGGCCTTCGGAATTGAACCGAAAACCGCCTTCCTGAGTTATTCCACCAACGGCTCGGGCAAAGGAGAATCCGTCGATAAGATGCATGCGGCAGCCGCCAAGGCAAAAGAGCTGTATCCCAACGAACTCATTGAAGGGGAGATGCAGATGGATGCGGCGGTATCACCGAATGTCGCAAAACTCAAATTCCCCGGCTCGAAGGTTGCCGGCTATGCCAACACCTTCCTGTTCCCGGATGTGCAGAGCGGCAATATCGGCTATAAGATCGCTGCGCACATGGGCAACTTCAGTGTGTACGGCCCGATCCTGCTGGGTCTGGATAAAAATGTCAACGGACTTTCCCGCGGCTGTAACGGCCAGGAGGTCTATATCATGGCGGTAATCACCGCAGCCGGTGTCAATTAAACATGCGGGTTGGCTTATCGGCCGGAATCGGCGCCCTGATGATCTTCTATGCGGTGATCCTGACGTTCAATGAATCGTTTGCGGCATACCGCATTGTCTGGGTGATCCTGGGTGCCGGGCTGATCCTGCGGGAGAATCATCCCTTGCCGGTATGGGCAGAGATTCTGTATGGAATCGTCTACGGCGGTGTTCTTCTTTCCTGTCTCTGGCTGGAGTTCAGAACCCATCAGGTCATTCAGGAAGGAGCCGGGAAAGAACCGGATATTCTGGTGGTGCTTGGCTGTAAATATCCCTCCCGGGCATTTACCTGGCGCACGGAGGCAGCCGCGGAAAAACTGGAAGCCTTCCCGGATGCCATGGTCATTGTGACCGGAGGACAGGGAACGGATGAACCGGTTTCGGAAGCAGAGGGCTTCCGGATGGCGCTGCTGGAATACGGCATTGAACCGTACCGCATACAGACTGAGAACGAATCCGCATCGACGAAGGAAAATCTCATCAATGCGGACAGGCTGTACGATATCAGAACCAGAAGGGTCGGCATTGTGACCAGCCGCTATCATGTATACCGCAGTATCTGGATCGCCAGGCAGTGCGGCTATACCGATGTCTTCGGCATCCCGGCAAAAACCCTGCTCTTCTATGAGCCGGACAACATCCTGCGGGAAGTGCTGGCCTTCGTCAAGGCAATGGGAAACCGATAACGAAAAACAGACGGAACCGTCTGTTTTTTTCCGGCTCATCAGAATACAAAAAACCGCAGGGATTATTCTGCGGTTCAGGTTTGATTACGCTTCTGCCGGTGCTTCTTCCGCCGGGGCAGCCTCTTCGGCAGGTGCGGCTTCTTCTTTCGGTGCGTCCGGTACATAGCGGATGCACAGATGACGTGCCGGGCCGTCGCCTTCGGACTCCGTACGGATGTTATGCCAGTCATTCAATGCCTTATGGATGACCTTGCGCTCATCGTTGGGCATCGGGTCAAGCTCTGCGTCCACATGGGAGCGCTGAACCTGCTTGGCAATCCGGCGGGCCATGGAGGTGAGCTTGCGGTAACGCTCATCCTTGTAGTGGTTGACATCCACCAGAACGTCAATGCGCTTCTTGAATTCCGAATTGACTGCACCGCGCACGACGGTGTTGAGTGCCGCCAGGGTCTTGCCCATCTTGCCGATGAGAACCGCGTTGTTGTCGGCGTTGAGATTGACGATGAACTCCCCGTTCCGCTCTTCAATGGCTGCTTCGAGATCACAGTCGATTCCCATGAAGAAGTTGCCGAGGTAGTCAAAGAGGAATTCCTTGACGTCGTCAAGGCAGTAGGCGTCAATGGAAACGGACGAGCCGATTCCGAGCAGGCCTTTCTTTTCGTCGGTAACGAAGTAGGTCAGTTCTTCGGGTGTGACATTCTTGTCTTCTGCTGCTGCCTGGAGCGCTTCCTCCAGGGTCTTGCCGGTATAGTTTTTCATGCGTTGGCACCTTCTTTCCTGCTGTCAATAATCTTCTGCACAATCAGTGTCTTTGCGATTGTAACAAGCGAGTAGATTGCCCAGTATACCGACATGGCTGCCGGCCACATAAGGCCGAACGCCAGGATCATTACCAGCATATAATACTGCATCATCTTGGTCTGGCTGTTTTGAGCGACTTCCGGCTTGCGGTGTTCTTTTGCGGCTTTGTCCTCTGCCTTCTTCTTGGCCAGCCACTGCGGCAGGCTCATCGATACAAACTGGCAGGCACCCATCACAACGAAGATGATGAGATATCCCCACTGGCCGTTGCGCAGTCCGTTCATGATCGTCTGATCAAGCGGCAGGCCGAGGAACGTACCGGTCTTGACTGCCGTGGCGCGCTGTACAGCCTGGTAGACTGCGATGATGATCGGGAACTGCAGGAAGGTTGTCAGCAGCATACTGAACGGGTTGACGTTGTATTTCTTGTACAGGTTCTGCATTTCCTGCGCCTGTTTCATCTTGGATGCTTCGTCATCCTTGCCTTCGTATTTGCGCTGAATCTTTTCGAGCTCCGGCTGCAGCAGCTGCATCTGCTGGGAGGCGACGGTCGACTTCAGGGTAAACAGCAGCAGAATTCCGTTCACAATAATTGTGAGCAGGGCGATGGCGCCCGCAACCCCGAGCACCGGGGTCAGGATGTTGAGAAGCTGGGCCATCGGCCATACAAGAATCGCCGAGAACCAGCTTTCCGAACTCATGATTTCAGAGAAGGTAGTCGTCGGGGTGATCTGAATGATCTCGTGGGTTTCCGGGTCCGTCGGAATCGCACAGCCTGTCAGCAGCACCGCAGCGAAGACCACGGAACAGAGCAGGAGAATTTTTCTATAGTTGGGCTTTTTTCTCATTAATGCGGTTCTCCTTTAAAAATTTATATACGCTTAACCATTGTAGCCTTTGAGAGGAGTTTTTCCAAGTTATTTTTATTGCGGTCATACGACAGTTCCTTAAAGCGGAACCGCACAATCAGGATGACGTCAAAGGGATAGGTTTTGAAGTCGACAAGCTCCTCGCACATCATTCTTGTCTGGCGTTTGTATCGGTTCCGATCCACCGCATGGCCGATCTTTCCGGGCAGGGTAATCCCGATGCGGGCTTCTTCCTGTGCTTTGGGCACATAGTAAAAGACAAATGATTCCGAAGCCAGC
>CAJOLG010000102.1 GCA_905235315.1 uncultured Solobacterium sp.
TGCAACGCGCTGGAGGTCTATTCCATGGCGATCATCACTGCTGCCCTCAGCTGATCATGATCTGCAGACGGTGCGGAAAATCCATCCCTGAGCTCAGCTACAAATGCCCGTATTGCGGAAAGCGCACGCAGAAGGGATGGGAACAGGAAGGGAAGAAAATTTTCAAACCTGTTACGGATATCTTCAAAAAAGTGAAGAAGTACTGATTCAGTCCGTACGGCGGCTGCAGAACGGATTGTTCAGTCTATCAGACGAAATAACCTGCGCGGTTTTGATGAAACGCAACGGCGCAGGTTTTTCTTTGACACAGGGGTTTTGCGGCAGGAGAGAGATTTCTCGTCTGAGCAACCTGTTTATATTATGTTATTATAAGAAGCATGCAAACGATATACGACTTTTCTCTTGCGAACGCAGAGAAAATGCTGGCGGAGCATGGTCAGAAACCTTACCGTGCGAAACAGCTTTATAGCTGGCTGTACCGGAAACGCGTGCAGTCATTTGACGAAATGAGTGATCTTCCGGCTGCGCTTACCGAAGCACTCCGAAATGAATACTGCATTATGCCGGTCCGTCTCCTTGACAAACAGGTTGCGAAAGACCGTACCGCAAAGTATCTGTTTGAACTTTCGGACGGCGCAACAATCGAAACGGTCCTGATGCATTTTAATTTCGGCAAATCGGTCTGTGTATCCACGCAGGTCGGCTGTAATATGGGCTGTGCCTTCTGCGCATCCGGTCTTCTGAAAAAACAGAGGGATCTTACGGCCGGCGAGATTGTCGGTCAGATCATGTATATCCAGAAGGAACTGGATCCGCAGGGAGAACGGGTCGACAATGTTGTGGTTATGGGAACGGGGGAACCGTTTGACAACTATGACAATGTCATGGAGTTCTGCTCGGTGATCAACAGCGACCATGGTCTTTCCATCGGTGCACGTCATATCACGATCAGCACCTGCGGGATCGTACCGAAGATCCGGGAGTTTGCGCAGGGGCATTATCAGTACAACCTTGCGGTATCGCTTCATGCGCCGGACGATGAACTGCGGCGCACCCTGATGCCGGTAGACCGGGCATACCCGCTGGACGAACTGATGGATGCGCTTAAAGCATACAGTGAAGAGAATCACCGCAGGCTTACCTTTGAATACATTCTTCTGAAAGGAGTCAATGATTCCGATCGGCACGCAGAAGAACTCGCGGATCTGATCCGCGGGATGAATGCGTATGTAAACCTCATTCCCTACAATGCGGTGGATGAAAACGGATATCAGACGACGGATGAGCGTACTGCGCTTCGCTTTTATGATGTGATCATGAAAAACGGCGTGAAAGCGACGCTTCGCAGCAGACACGGCGATGATATTGACGCGGCATGCGGTCAGCTTCGCGCGCGGCATGAAAGGAACCGCCAATGAGATACTTTGGACTGACGGACCGCGGGAAACTGCGGAAGACAAATCAGGACAGTTATATCATTGCCAGCAACCGGGCGGGCGATGTTTTTGCGGTTGTCTGTGACGGAATCGGCGGCGGCAAGGGCGGAGATATCGCGAGCCGGCTTGCGGTGACGCATTTTTCCATGGCATTTTCCCAGAATGAAGGGTTTGAAAATGAAACACAGGTGCGCCGCTGGCTGGGGCTTGAAATACCTGCTTCCAATGAGGAGATCTACCGGATGGGCAGGCGCACGCAGGAACTGAAAGGCATGGGCACAACCCTGACCGGGGTAATGATCACTTCGGTCGGCATCTACGTCGTCAATGTCGGAGACAGCCGGACGTATGCCTATTATCCGGACGGTTCGTTTGTTCAGCTGACCGTGGATCATACGCTCGTGAATGACATGCTGAGACACGGGGAGCTTACGCCGGAAGAAGCCAGAAACTATCCCCGCAAAAATGTTCTGACAAATGCGCTTGGTGTCTGGGAAAAAGCGAGATTTGATCTTGACCGCGCTGACCGGAAGGCAGATGGGTTTCTCGTCTGTTCCGATGGTCTGCACGGATATGTGGATGAAGAAATCATCAAGGGAATTGTAATGAATCGGGAAATTGATCCCGCGATCCGGGTCCGCCGGCTGTACAGCGAAGCGATGAACGCAGGCGGATACGACAATATCACAGCGATTCTTATTGATCTGGAAGGAGATGAGCGTTATGAGCAATAATCTCATCGCAAACCGTTACGAGGTATTCCAGCATATCGGCCAGGGCGGTATGGCTGATGTTTTCCTTGCGGTCGATACGATTCTGAACCGACAGGTTGCGATAAAAATTCTGCGCAGCGAGCTTTGCACGGATGCGGTTTCCGTTCTGCGTTTTGAACGGGAAGCCCAGTCCGCAACTGCACTTGCGCACCCGAATATCGTTGAAATCTACGATGTCGGGGAATATAAGGGCCATCATTATATCGTCATGGAATATGTTTCCGGCAAATCCCTGAAGACGATGATCCAGCAGCGCGGAGCGCTTCTTACGGAAGAAGCGATTGATATTATGATCCAGCTGACCGGAGCGACAGCCGAGGCGCATCGCCGCGGAATCATTCACCGCGATATCAAACCGCAGAATGTAATTGTCAAATCCGACGGTTCGATCAAGATGCTTGATTTCGGCATTGCACTTGCCAAGGGATCGATGCAGCTGACACAGGCAAACAATGTCATGGGCTCGGTACACTATCTGGCGCCGGAGCTTGCCAAGGGCCAGTCCGCAAGCCCGCAGTCTGATATCTATGCGCTCGGCATCTGTCTGTTTGAAATGCTGACAGGGGATGTGCCGTTCAAAGCGGAACAGGCCGTTCAGGTTGCTCTTATGCACATGCATAACGAGATGCCCGAAGTGCGTTCCATCAACCCGGAGATTCCGCAGTCCGTTGAAAATATCGTCATCCGCGCAACCGCGAAGGATCCGGACAAACGGTATAACTCCTGCAATGAAATGCTGGAAGATCTGCGCACGTGTCTGAGACCGGAGCGGCGCAGAGAAGCCAAGCTGATTATTAATCAGAACGCAAGGCTCGCCGATTCCATAAAAAGCAACAGCCGCAAACGCCGGGAGACCGCACTGATCCAGCAATCCGATCAGGATCTTTCAAAGGAAATGAAACGGAACGAGAATGTCCGTACGTCACGTCCTGCCCGCAAGCCTGTTCAGAGCAGTAACAGCGCCCGTCCGTCTTCTGCCGCGGCCCAGGAACGGGTTTCCGCGACGGCACCGGTCAAGGAAAAGACAACCGCACGGCAGGAACTTCCGAATCGTCCTGCTCCGGAAGCGATGAAACCTGCCCGCCCGGCTTCCACCCGGAAACACAAACCGAACAAAGCGATAAAGTATCTGCTGATTCTTCTCGTATCTCTGCTCGGTGTAAGCCTGCTGGTACTTCTTGTGAACCGGATCGGTGCACTGACTGCTTCGAGCCGCGTAGTTGAGGTTCCGGAGCTCGTTGGCCATACGCTGACCGATGCGAAAGCGATCTGCACCGACAACAGCCTTGTGCTTGATACATCGAATGTGGAATATACACTGACGGAAAATGTGGAAAAGGGGCAGATCATCTCCTGTGATCCCGCATCCGGCACGGAAGTTGAAAAAGGAAGCCGCATCAGCGTAACCGTATCTTCCGGCATCGGTGTACGGGTAGAAGATTACCGCGGACAGAATATCAATGAAGTGATCCGGAAACTCTCCGAGTACAGTTACCTGAAGGTAACGACAAAAGAAGAAGAGAATGATACAGCAGAACCCGGCTGTATTCTGCGGCAGGAACTGCTCGAACCCAACACCATGTTTAATCCGAATAATGTGAGTGAGATCGTTCTTGTCTACGCCAGCTATCCGACGGTGGTCATTCCGGCAGATATCAACGGAATGCCGTTGGAGGAAGCGACCGGCATACTTGAGGCAATGGGGGTTGAAGTGTTCTCATCCACGCTTGATACAACCGGTCTCAGTGAAGAGGAAATTGCCAATCTCAATACCGGAGTTGTGATCCGGTCTGATCCGGAGGCGGGAAGTGAATATACCCAGCGGGAAGATAACTATGTTGTCCTTTACTATTATTGATTCTGACAGGAGAATCCGATGAACGCACGGATCATCCGAATTCTTTCGAAAGATTATACGCTGCTTCTCGAAGACGGCACCCGTGTCAACGCCGTTGCGATGGGGAAGCTCCGCAAAAATGAATCGCCGGTTGTCGGTGATCTTGTGGATGCGGAAGTGATGCACAATACCTGGGGAATCCAGAAGATTTTTCCCCGGCGAAACTGTCTGATCCGCCCGGCCTGCGCAAACGTGGACCAGGCTCTGATCGTGATGTCGGTAAAAGACCCTGATTTTTCCCCGGCTCTGATCGACCGTCTTTCGGCACTGATCACGCATGCGGGAGTCACTCCTCTGCTTTGTGTAACAAAATGCGACCTCGGAATTCCGGAAGAGATCGAACTGCGGATCCGGGAATATGAGGCAGGGCCGATGCGGGTGATCCGCACTGCCAAGGATTCTCTGAATCCGGAAGTTGCGGAACTGTTCCGGGATCGGATCACGGTTCTGACCGGACAGAGCGGAGCAGGGAAAAGCACATTGCTGAATGAAATCAACCCGGATTTCCGGCTTGCGACCCAGGAGATATCCAAGGCGCTCGGCCGCGGGAAACATACCACCCGTCACTCTGAACTGCATGAGGTTGCGGGCGGGCTCGTGGCTGATACACCGGGCTTCTCCTCGCTGGACTTCTCGCACATGACGGTTTCCGATCTCGACGATGCGATTCCTGATTTCGCACCGTATATCGGTCAGTGCAGATTCAATGACTGTGTCCATGAAAACGAGCCGGACTGTGCCGTCAAACAGGCGGTATCTGACGGAGTGATCAGTACAGTCCGATACAACAATTATCTCGATATGCTGAAACTGATCCGTGACCGAAAGGAGAGTTGGTAATGGACCGAAAAATCATCGTTGCGCCTTCCGTGCTGTCAATGGATTACAGCCGCATGAATGAACAGCTGAGGGAAGTCGGAGAAAGCGGGGCAGAGTGGCTGCACTTTGATGTAATGGACGGCCATTTTGTGCCGAATCTTACGTTCGGACCGGATATCCTGAAAGGATTCCGCAAGGCCTCGGATCTGTTTATGGATGTTCATGTCATGATTGAAAAACCGCTGTTCTTCGCCGAAAAGTTTCTTTCTGCCGGCGCGGACAACTATACGTTTCATTTTGAGGCGGTACCGGAAGAGGAAGAGATCCGAAGACTTTCCGGTATCGTCCGGAGCCAGGGAAAATCCGCCGGCATCTCCATCAAACCGGATACCCCTGCAGAAGTGCTGAAACCGTATCTTGATCTGTTTGACGTATTTCTTGTCATGTCGGTTGAGCCCGGGTTCGGCGGCCAGAAGTTTATTCCGGAAAGCCTGGACAAGATCCGGGCAATTCGCTCCTGGCTGGATGAGGCCGGCATCGATGCGCATGTGGAAGTCGATGGCGGAATCAACGACACCACCGCAAAACTGGCTGTGAGCGCCGGTGCGGATGTGCTTGTGGCCGGGTCATATGTATTTGGAAACAATATTCGAGAGGCGGTGAAGCATCTTGCGTGACTGTGTGGTGGTTTTAAAACTTGCCGATCATCTTCCGGCGTTTGAGGATGTTGACTACATCGGCGCCGACAAGGGGGCCCTGTTTCTGGCACGGAAAAAGATCCGGATGGCGTTTTCGATCGGGGATTTTGACTCCGTGTCCGACAATGAACACGGATGGATCGAACTGTACAGCGATGAAATCATCGAACTGGATACCGTCAAAAACAACAGTGACAGCGAGGCTGCAGTTGATGAAGCGATCCGCCGCGGATACCGGATGATTTATGTGGTCGGCGCAACCGGCGGCCGGCTTGATCATGAAATCGTGAACATCCGTCTGTGCATGAAATACCCTGACCGGGTCATCCTGATGGATGACCGCAACTACGCAAGAGCGCTCGGGGAGGGGCCGCACCGGATTAATAAAAACGGCTACCGGTATCTTTCAATCTTTGCGGACAATGAGTGCGAGATCAGCGTGAACGGATTCAAATATGAACTGGATCACCGGGTATTTACCGAGAAGGATCTGTACGGGCTTTCCAATGAAATTCTTGGGGATACCGGGGAAATCTACGTTCACCGCGGCAGTGTGCTCACGGTACAGACAAACGACTGAAAACAGGAGAATCTCCTGTTTTTTGATGGATGAGGTTCGGACAGGCACAAAAAAAGAACTCCGTCGGGAAGTTCCTTTTCTGAAAACCTTATGCTTCAATCGGGGCTGCAGTCTTTTTTGATTTTGTGTTGCCCTTAAGTGTTTTTAACGCGCGAGCCGAGACTTTGATAGTCTGGGGCTTGCCGTCAACTACAACATGAACTTTCTGCAGGTTGACATTCCACTTGCGGCGAGTAGCGCGCAGGGAATGAGAACGCCTATTTCCCGACATCGGTTTCTTTCCGGAAACCTGACAAACTCTGGACATGACCACACCTCCATTTCTGACAATGCTTGAATAGAATATCACGATTAAAA
>CAJOLG010000103.1 GCA_905235315.1 uncultured Solobacterium sp.
AATGAGCTGCAGCTTTCTGATATTCTCTGCGGCATCAGCAATCAGCGCCTGTACGACACCGGCGAGGCAGGAAAAATCGGTGTCTATGAAATCATGAATCGAAAGGAGGTGGATTATTATTTCCGAAATCATACAACAAGCAGCACCTTCACACCGCTCCGTGAAAAGATCGAAGAAGCAGTTTCGATCGGACTTGTGGATGCGGATCAGGCAGCGCAGGATCTTGCTTGACCGCATGGACTGTGAAGGCATCGCAAAACTGATGCACAGTGGGTTTACCCTGCAGGAAACCCTCTCCCTGCTGGAAACGCCGCAGAATAAAAAAGTATTTGATGTCATTTCGGCAAACATGGAAGAAGGCATCTCCCCTGCTTTGTTTTTTCCTTCGCTCTGCCCGAAGGAATACCGTTCCTATCTGTCCGGTTTTCTGAACTGTCTTCCGTTTTCGGATGCACTGTCATTGTGTGCGGAAATCGTAACCGGAGAGGAAGCGCAGAAGAAAGAATATCTGCAGGGTCTCTTTTATCCATTCATGATGTTCCTCTGCACGATCATCGGAGTGACTCTGTTCAATGAATTCTGTTTTCCGCCCTTACTGTCCCTGATGGAGAACTTTCATACAGACGCATCGGATTACACCATCCTGCGCATTGTACTGCGCGCTGCCGGTATCTTTACCGGAGGTGTTCTGCTTGCGGCAGCCGCAGTCATCCTGTGGTGCCGGCAGGAAAAACACCGGATCGGAAGTTATCTCTTTTTTGCCAAACACTTCCCGTCTTCCATCTACATTCAGTATGAATCTACGGATTTTATCCGGTATTTCCTGCAGTGCATCCGGATGAGTGTCCCGACAAAGGAAAGTCTGTACATCCTGCAGTCGGTTCCGCATCGCCCTATCATCCGATTTCTTGCGGGAGTGATGGAAAAATCCCTTCAGGCCGGTGATGCATTCCGTGATGCGGTAGACATGCCATGGCTCGATCCCTCCCTGCTTCGGTTTATGAAAATCGCATATTACTCCTTTCAGATGGAGCCGATGCTGGAGGGGTATCTCGAGATGGCAAAGGAGCGCAGCAAACGGCAATGCAAACGAATCACCCGGGCCGTACAGATCCTTTCCTATGCGGCAATCGGAACCATTGTAATTCTTATCTATCAGATCATGCTGCTGCCGATGAAGCTGCTCGGCGGAATATGACAAAGGAGGTATTAATAATGAAGCTGAAAACAAAACGCGGGTTTACCCTTCTTGAAATGGTCATTGTCGTGACCATCATTGCAATCCTGTTTCTGCTGACAGTGCCCAATATTCAGAAGACATTGGGTATCGTTGACAAAAAAGGCTGCAAAGCACTTACCAAAACGGTTGATGCTGCGATCCTGCAGTATCGTCTTGAGTATGACGAAGATCCGGGCAGTACGGCCGATCTGATTAATGCGGGGCTTTTGAATGAAGAACAGACACGGTGTGATGACGGACAGCGCATCAGTATTTCGGGCGGACAGGCGGTCGCAGGATAACGGGTTTGCTCTTTTGGAGCTCCTGATCGCGGTATCGGTACTTTCTCTGATGACGGTTCTTACGCTTCGAATCTCACGGTTTACAACGGAAGCCTATTATGTGTTTCCCGAACGGTATACGAGGCTTAAAAGCGAAGCGCTGCTCACAGGTGAAAACCGCAGTTATGAGGACGAAACCAAGATGAATTATCCGCCGATCAGTCTCGGTGAAAACGGAGTCGTAAATCAGGCAAGAACCATTGCGTTCCCGTTTGGAAACAAAACCAGGGAGATCGTCATTGAACTGGGTACAGGTGCGCTTGTTTTCCGCTAGATCGGGGTTTGTGCTGAGTGATGCCCTGGTTGCGGTTCTCGTACTCTCGGTACTCTCTGTGCTTGCCTGCAGTGCAGTCAACGAGATCCGCCTTGCGGATGAGAACATTGCGGCAGCCTATCAGGAATCCGATGAACAGTATACGGAAACCATCCGTTCCATCGGAGAATGCATATGCGAAGAAGAACTGAGCGAAGAAGAAGCGGCGGATACATTATCGAGCAGCTTCTGATTTCCCTTGCGGTCTGTGCGTTTCTGATCCCGATAACCGCTGCGATCCTTTCCATCCTGTTACGGTCGTTACAGATGCCCCTTCGTTCCCAGGACGAAACAGGAATTGCACAGCTCCGGCATATCATCAATGTCAGTGATGAATTTGAATGTAATTCAGCGGAGCTTCAGTTTCGTCATCACGGCGACCAGCAGTCCCTGCATCTTTCAAACGGAAATCTGGTCCTGACAAATCCGGGAACCCAGATCTTTCTTACCGACCTGTCATCTGTCGTATTTGAACTCCAGGGAGACATGGTATATCTCACCTATGCCCATCCGGAAAAAGAACCTGTCCGACGCTGCCTCGGTCATATCTGAATCAGGCTTTGTCTGTATCTATTTCCTTGTACTGTTTCTGTTGTGCACCGCCATTATCACCGTTCTGATGAATGCTGTTCAGGATCGGACCCGTACGGCGATAAACGTACGCACCGCAGACGAGCTCCTTGCCCAGGAATCCGCTGTGATGTGCTTCATCAAATGTGAGCTGAAAAACGAACGTCTTGCGGATTCCTCCTATGAGCAAGCCGGTGTTTCGTTTTCGGTTGTCCGGCATGGCGACCGGATCGATGCGGTGATCCATTCCCCAAAATCTGAACTTCTGCAGATCACGCTGGAAGATGAGACACACGTCTATGACTATGATGTGATCCGCAGTGAAACCCCCGCATGAAAAAACTCTGCTGGAATGCAGAGTTTTTATGCTTAAACCATGCGAACCACGGATCACAGATCCGTCTTGAGATAATACAGATACGGGTTTGTCTGTTTTTCCTGACCGATCGTTGTCGCATCCCCATGTCCGGGATATACCCAAAGGTCATTCGGCAGTTCGCGGATCATCTTGAGCGAGGAGTACATTTCACGCTCATCACCGCCCCAGAGATCCGTACGGCCGATCGACCCCGCAAACAGGGTGTCCCCGGTAAACAGCCGGTTCCGGTATCCGATCAGAACCGATCCCTTTGAGTGACCGGGGGTATGCCGGATCGTGAGCGAAAACGAACCGATCGTAATTTCCCCTTCCGGAAGCGGGGTAAGCGGCGAATAGATCGGTGCCGCATAACTGGTTCTGCCGTGCGATGGGTCAACCATATCAAAGTCCCCTTCATGAAGGTATACCGGACAATGATATTTGTCATACAGATCATCCACTGCCAGGGTATGATCCTCATGGCCGTGGGTCAGAAGAATCGCGTCTACGGTTTCTCCTTCATTCACATAGCGGCTGAGCTCCTCGGCGAACCTTCCCGGATCGATAAAAAGAACATGGTTATTATCATGCAGAAGATAAGAGTTTTCGGCATACAGCCCGATCGGCAATGTATCGATCTTCATGGATCAATAACAAAAAAGCAATCCGAAGATTACTTTTTCTCCTTGTGAACCGTCTTCTTGTTGCAGCGAGGACAGTATTTTTTAATTTCCATCTTTTCGGCATGTTTCCGTTTATTACGAGTACCGATATAGTTTTCTTCGCCGCATACACTGCACTTAAACGTAATGTTGTCTCTGGGCATCGTGTTTCCTCCTGATTAACGCAAAACGTATCATAGCATAAACATTGGATAAAAGGAAGAAAATTATCATTTTCCTCCTGTGCTGCACAACCGATCCGGAATCTTATATTCAGATTCTCGCAGAACCCGTTTCCCTTGCGGCTTTGGCCACTGCAGCCGCAACTGCTTTTGCGGCCATCGGATGGAATGCACTCGGAATCACACAGGTTTCACAGAGTTCTTCCGGCGTAACCAGTTCGGCCAGCGCCCTGGCCGCCGCAAGCTTCATCGGTTCATTGATTTCTCTTGCCCGCACATCCAAAGCCCCGCGGAACAATCCCGGGAATACCAGAACATTATTGATCTGATTCGGGAAATCCGAACGACCCGTTCCGATAATCCGGGCTCCGGCTTCCCGACATTCATCGGGCATGATCTCAGGGGTCGGATTTGCCATTGCGAATACAATTGCATCACGGTTCATGGACGCAACCATTTCTTTCGAAACAAGACCGGGACCGGATACTCCGATAAATACATCCGCTCCCTTCATGGCATCCGCCAGCGATCCGGAAATGCCGTTCCGGTTCGTAATCGATGCCAGTTCCGCTTTGGCGGAATTGGACGCGTTGTTTTTATTGATGATTCCATGCCGATCACAGCAGATAATATCCGTAAAGCCATAGTCAAGCAGAAGCTTTGTGATTGCGGTGCCTGCGGAACCGGCACCGGAGAGCACGACCTTTACTTCCGCCGCATTCTTTTCTACGATGCGAAGCGCATTGATCAGCGCCGCAAGCAGAACGATCGCAGTTCCGTGCTGATCATCGTGGAATACCGGAATATCCAGCCGTTCCTTCAGCTTCCGTTCAATTTCAAAGCAGCGGGGTGCCGCAATATCCTCAAGGTTGATCCCGCCGAATGAGGGTGCGATCCGAACCACGGTTTCCACAATCTCATCGGTATCTTTTGTGTCAAGACAGATCGGGAATGCATCGACATTGCCGAACTGTTTGAACAGGATCGCCTTTCCTTCCATGACCGGCAGGCCTGCTTTCGGACCGATGTCGCCAAGTCCAAGAACAGCAGTTCCGTCAGTCACAACCGCCACCATATTGCCCTTGGCGGTATAGCGGTAAACATCATCAGGATTCTCCGCAATTCTGCGGCAGGGTTCTGCCACACCCGGAGTATATGCGGTACTCAGGTCATCTGCAGTCTCCACTCTTACCTTGGATGTCACTTCTATTTTTCCCTGATGCGTTTCATGCATTTCAAGTGCCAGTTTGCTGTAATCCATATGATGTCTCCTCTTCTCTGATACATTATATTCAAAACTGCGGTCTGCGGGGGTTCTTTTTCAACCGCATTACGAATGGTCTGTATTTGTGACATAATGGTAAAAAGAGGTGCTCATGAAACGAACGGAAACAAGGCCGATTCATGTCGGCAATATACAGATCGGCGGTCAGAACCGCTGCGTACTTCAGTCTATGACCAATGTTCCGGTAAAAGATACGGACGCGAGTGTTGCCCAGATCAACGAACTTGCGGAACATGGCTGTGAAATCGTCAGAGTCGCTGTTCTTGACGAAGAAGACAGCAAATCGATCGCCGCATTGAAAGAACGGGTCAGCGTTCCGCTTGTGGCGGATATTCATTTCAACTATCTTCTTGCGCTGAACTGTCTGGATCAGGGAATTGATGCGATCCGGATCAATCCGGGCAATATCGGAGACCGTTCCCATACCGAAGCGGTGGTAAATCGCTGTAAAGACCGCAATGTGCCGGTCCGGATCGGTGTGAATACCGGATCGCTGGAAAAGGATCTCCTTGAGAAATACGGAGCCCCCTGTGCCGACGCAATGATTGAAAGCGCCCGCCGTCATGTGCAGATCCTGGAAGATCTTGATTTTTATGATATCTGTCTTTCGTTCAAATCAAGCAATGTCGCGCTTACCGTTGCGGCGTATGAAGCCGCCGCGGAAGCGTTCCCCTATCCGCTTCATCTTGGCGTTACCGAAGCCGGCGGTATTACCGGATCTGCCGTTAAAAGTTCTGCTGCCCTCGGAATACTGCTTCATCAGGGAATCGGGGATACGATCCGTGTGTCGGTTTCTGCGCCTCCGAAAGACGAACTCATTATCGGGAAACAGCTTCTTAACTGTTTCGGTCTGATTGAAAACCAGCCCGATCTCATTGCCTGCCCTACCTGCGGCCGCATTCAGTATGATATGCTGCCGATCGTCCGTGAAATGGAAGATTATCTGAGTACCATCAAAGCGGATATCACCGTCGCCGTCATGGGCTGTCCCGTTAACGGGATACAGGAAGCACAGCGTGCAGATATCGGAATTGCCGGTTCCCATAACGGAGGAATTCTGTTCCGTCACGGAACAATTCTGCGTCAGGTACCGCAGGACCGACTGGTGGAAGAACTGAAAAAAGAGATTGACGCACTTGTCGCTTCAAAACAGAACGGGTAACTAATAAAAACCGGATCACAGGCAGACGGCGGGATATCCGCCCGGCTGCGTGAATCCGGTTTTTTTATACATGACCGAGTGATTTCAGTGGTTCCGCATCGAATTTCCCGGTACGAAGCTGTTCGATTTCTATCCCATACGGTGCACTGCCGCCGACATAAGGAGTTTCAAGAATCTTGGGAACTCCTGCGGTCCGCGGATTAGCTGCCGCGGAATGCAGCGCTTCAAATCCGATTGTCCCAAACCCGATGTTTTCATGGCGGTCTTTTCTTGCGCCCCGCGCATTTTTTGAATCATTCAGATGAATGACCTTAAGCCTTGAAAGTCCTAAGATATGATCAAATTCATCGAGCACCCCGTTAAAATCCGAGATGTCATACCCGGCATCGTTCATATGGCACGTATCAAGACAGATTCCAAATC
>CAJOLG010000104.1 GCA_905235315.1 uncultured Solobacterium sp.
CATTCAATGAGCGACAGAATAACCATCAATGATATCGCGAAACTTGCAGGTGTCTCCAAGACGACTGTTTCGTTCTTTCTCAACGGGAAATTCGACAAAATGTCGGAAGAAACCCGCCGGAAGCTGGAAGATGTGATCACCAGAACAAACTACCGCCCCAACACGATTGCACGGTCACTGAACTATAAGCAGACCTATCTGATCGGTGTGGTTATCGGTGATATCACAAATTCCTTTGCGAATCAGATTGTCAAAGGCATCGATGATTATTCGCGTGAGCACGGCTATCAGATGATTGTCGGCTCCAGCAACTACCTCTTGGAAAACGAGCGGAAATGCATTACCGGAATGGCGGCTATGGGCGTTGACGGATTCATTGTGCAGCCCACCGTTCATTTCGAAACAATGTGGGGTGAGCTCGGTGTCCATAAACCGATTGCCTACTTTGATTCTCCGAATCAGGCAAGCAAGGAGCTTTGGGTAAAGACGAACAACTATGAAGCAGTGTATGACGCAACGCAGATGCTTGTGGACGAAGGATATGACCAGTTCGTGATCATCACGGCAGATCCTTATGTTCTGCAGACCCGAATGGAACGCAACCGCGGTTTCACAGACTGCCTCGATATCGCAAAAAAACCATATGATGTGCTTCTCGCCGACAGCCGGACAACCACCGAAACACTGGAGGAAAAACTGAAACCGTATCTCACCTCCGACCGGTCTACCGGAATCTTCGTCTGCAACAACTGGCTGCTCGACAAAGCATATCTTGTGCTGCGCAATTACTCGAATCTGATTCCGAAGAAGATCGGTCTGATCGGATTTGATTCCCTGGAGTGGACAGAGCTTGTAACTCCGTCGATCACAACCATTGTGCAGCCGGCTTATGAGGAGGGCCAGGCCGCAGCCCGGATTCTCATTGACCGGATTGAAAACCGGAATGAAGAAGCACCGAACCGCATCCTGAAATGCAGGATCAACACATTGGACAGTACACGCCGCGGATAACCGGTGTGTATACAGGCAACAGAATACATACAGAAAGAAGGAGAAAACTAGTTTTATGGAATTGCTCAACAAAGAAATGACACATGCGTCAGATCGTCCGGTCAAAGTCGCCCAGTTCGGAGAAGGAAACTTTCTCCGTGCGTTTGTCGATTATATGGTCGACATCGCAAATGAAAAAGGTCTGTTTGACGGAAGCGTTGTTCTGATCCGCCCGATTCCGTTCGGGGACATGGACAGGATGTTTCTGGATCAGGACTGCCAGTATACACTGCAGCTGAGAGGCCGTGTAGAAGGCGAACCGTATGTGGAAACGCGTCAGATCACTTCCATTAAGAATATTGTCTCCCCGTTCCGTGATTACGAAGAATATATCAATGTCGCAAAGATCGATACCCTGCGCTTTGTTGTGTCCAACACGACGGAAGCAGGTATCGTATTCAATGCGGATGACAGGTTTGAAGAAAAACTGGACATCACCTTCCCGGCAAAACTCACACAGTTCCTGCTGACCCGCTATGAGACATTCGGCGGCGATCCGGATAAGGGACTGGTGATGCTGCCGGTGGAACTGATCGATGACAACGGCATCGAACTCCGCAAATGCGTCATGAAGTATATCGACCTCTGGAATCTCGATGCAGGTTTCAAATCATGGGTTGAAAACGCATGTATATTCACAAGCACTCTGGTAGACCGGATTGTTACCGGATATCCGAGAGCGGATGCGGAAAAGATCTGGAATGAACTCGGCTACCGCGACAACATTCTTGATACCGCAGAACCGTTTGCCCTCTGGGTCATCGAATCCGAAAAGGATATTTCCGGCGAATGGCCGATGGATAAAGCGCTTGAAGACAAAACCGGCATGAATGTCATCTTCACAGATAATCAGAAGCCGTACAAGCAGAGAAAGGTCCGCATCCTTAACGGTGCGCATACTTCCTTTGTTCTGGCATCCTACCTCAAGGGCAATGATTTCGTGAACCAGTCCATGCAGGATGAAATCATGAAGAACTTCATGCTGGATACCATCCACAAGGAAGTTATTCCGACTCTCACCCTTCCGGAACAGGATCTCAGGGATTTTGCGGATGCGGTTGTGGACCGTTTCAACAATCCGTTCATCCAGCATTCCCTGCTGGCAATCGCGCTGAACTCCGTCTCCAAGTGGAAGGCCCGCTGCCTTCCGAGCTTCCTCGGCTATGTTGAAAAATACGGTACACTGCCGGAACATCTCACCTTCTCCATCGCTTCCCTGATGGCATTCTATTCCTCCACTGAACTCACAGACGGGGCACTCAAGGGACACCGCGGGAATGATGTCTATGACATCAAGGATGATGCGGCAGTACTCGAATTCTTCCGCGATAACTCTGCGAAAGAAACCCGTGAATTTGTTCATGCATATCTCTCCAACGAAGGATTCCACGGCCGGGATCTGACCGCCGTCGCAGGCCTGGAAGACAAGGTCACGGAATACCTCGATGCAATTCGCAGCGAAGGGATGGAAAAGGCCCTCGAAACATACTTCGGCTGATTATGCAGAAAGCAGTCAGGATTCATTCAAAAGACAACGTCGCGGTTGCGCTTCAGCCGCTGAAACAGGGAGAGGTCCTCTCCCTTGGCGGCGTGGAGGTAACGCTGTGTGAAGATATTGAACAGGGACATAAATTTGCCCTGACCGATCTTGCGGAAAACACCAATATCATCAAGTACGGCACGGTGATCGGCCATACGGTCAAGGCGGTTCCGGCCGGCGCGCACGTACATGTCGAAAACATCAAAACCAACCTCGGTGACCTTCTGGAATACACCTATGAACCCGAAACCTTCGAACAGCCGGCTGCCGAAGGACGCACCTTTCAGGGGTTTGTCCGTAAAAACGGCGATGTCGGCATCCGGAATGAAATCTGGATCATCCCGACCGTCGGCTGTGTGAACAATATCGTTCAGAGCGTGGAGCGGAAAGCCCAGGCTCTGATCAGAGGCTCGATTGACGGCATTCACGCATTCACTCACCCATACGGCTGTTCCCAAATGGGCGATGACCAGGAAAACACCCGAAGGATCCTCGCGGACCTTATCGTTCATCCCAACGCAGGCGGTGTTCTGGTTCTCGGCCTTGGCTGTGAGAACTCCAATATCGATGTTCTCAAACCGTATATCGGTGCGTATGACAGCGAACGTGTCCGTTTTGTGGTTGCGCAGCAGGAAGAAAATGAAGTTGACGCCTGCATGAAGCAGATCGAAGAACTCGCAGCGATCGTCGCCGGAGACGAACGCACCGAGTGCCCTGCTTCCAAACTCCGCATCGGTCTCAAGTGCGGCGGCTCCGACGGTCTTTCCGGCATCACCGCCAATCCGGTGGTCGGCCGTTTCTCTGACCTTCTGGTCGCAGACGGCGGCACCACGATTCTTGCGGAAGTTCCCGAGATGTTCGGTGCGGAAACCCAGCTGATGAACCGTGCGGTCGATGAAGAAGTCTTTCATAAGACCGTTGATCTCATCAACAACTTCAAGGAATACTTTACAGCCAACCATCAGACGATCTATGAAAACCCGTCGCCGGGAAACAAAGCCGGCGGCATCTCAACCCTGGAGGACAAGTCCAACGGCTGTGTTCAGAAAAGCGGAAGCGCAGGAATCAGCGATGTTCTGGAGTACGGCGACCGGATTAAGAAAAACGGCCTTAATCTACTCTCCACCCCGGGCAACGACCTCGTCGCCGCAACCGGTGAAGCAGCTGCAGGCTGTCAGATGGTTCTCTTCACGACCGGCCGCGGAACACCGTTTGCGACCGCGGTCCCTACCATCAAGATTGCGACCAACAGCCGTCTTGCCAACGCCAAGAAGAACTGGATCGATCTTAATGCGGGAAGGGCAATTGAAGACCGTTCGATCGAAGAAGTCGGCGAAGAGCTGTATGATCTCGTTATTGAAACCGCCAACGGAAAGAAGTGCCGTTCGGAAGAAGCGGGTTATCACGATATTGCGATCTTCAAACAGGGTGTTACCCTCTGATTCTGTCTTTGAAAACCAGCCCGGCAAACTCTGCCGGGCTTTCCTGTTTCCGGGTGCTGCGGAACCCGCATCCCGATCATTGGAATGATCCTCCGGTATTACGGAGAACGCGGAATCAGAAAAAAACTCCGCGAAGGAGTTTTCTGTTATACGTTTCGTTTCCGGTCAGCAGCCTGAACCAGATGACGTACCAGCACCGAAGTGGTAACGGCGCCGACTCCGCCGGGAACCGGTGTGATCTTATCGACAATCGGCTCGACCTCTTCAAAACGGCAGTCGCCGCACAGCTTTCCTTTGGCTTCATTCCAGCAGATACTGATATCCACAACCGTCTGTCCTTCTCTGACATAAGCCGCATCCAGCGTTTCCGGACTGCCCATGCTGGTAAAAATAATATCTGCTTCTTTCGTGACAGAAGGAATGTCTTTGGTGCGTGTATGACAAATCGTTACCGTAGCGTTGCGGTTCAGTAACATCATCGCCAGCGGCCGGCCCACAACGAGAGACCGTCCGATTACCACGATGCGTTTCCCGCTGAGTTCAACCCCATAATGATCCAGGATCGCAATCGCCGCCTCTGCAGTACAGGGCGCAAACCCGAGATCCTTGCCGGTGAAGATTCCGGCCAGGGAGGCATCCGAACAGCCGTCAATATCTTTCTCCGGCAGAATGGAATTCCTTGCCCGCTCATTATCCAGTTCTTTCGGCAGCGGCCGGAACATGAGAATTCCGTGCACAGAAGGATCCTGATTGAGATCCTCCAGTGTACGGTAGAATACTTCTTTCGAAACATCCGCCGGAAGAACCGCCTTCTTTACAGAAGCTCCGACGGCTTCGCAGCGCTTTACCGCCCCGTTTTCATACGAGATATCATCCGGCCGTTCCCCTACCCGCAGAATCGCAAGACAGGGCTCAATTCCGGTTTCTTTCAGTTCCTCAACCCATTTTGCGGTATCTTCGTTCAGTGCGGCAGCAGCCTCTTTCCCTTTCAGCAGTTCAGCCATCGATTCTCTCCTTTACCGCCCGGAAGCAGTTCAGCGCACGCTCGGAATATTCGTTCAGCAGACGGTCTGCTCTCTCCTCCAGCTCTTCCGCCCGGGCACGGTCTTTCATCAGACGGGTATTGACCCTTACATTGAGGTACGCCCCGTGGAGAGCCCCGTATCCCAGCATGGCCGAAGTCCCGGCGTCAGACACCGCGAGTTTTGAGCCGATCTCCGCAAGCCGCTCATCCAGACGGATCACATCCGCGCAGTACTGCATGATCAGAAACGGCGGTTCGGCTGCGTTTTGAAGACAGGTCTCCATCCGCTCTGCGTAGCCCTCTGAATTCTTATCCAGGGAATACGCCGCCGCAAGCGGTGCGAACGCTTCCGCATCTTTCTCAATACAGTCAAGAAGTTCTTTGCGAAGTTCTTCCGCCCGGTCCATGATGTCCCGGATTTCATCTTCATATGCGGCATATTTCTTTTTTCCGACCGTGAGATTGGTCACCATTTCCGCAAGGGATGCCGCAAGCGCGCCGCACAGTGCGCTGACTCCGCCGCCGCCCGGCACCGGTGCCTTCGATGCGCTCTCTTCCGTAAATGTTCTGATCGTTTTATCCAGCATAGCAATCCTCTCCGTCCGCTGATACAATTCAACAATATATCCGGGCTGCACCGCAAAATCAATCGGTTCGCCGCTTCTGCACAAACGGCAGATTGCGAGGAATGCAAATCTGCCGTATTTTCTGTTCTCAACGCATCTGAGAATTCTTTGATTATTTTTTCAGTTCGCGGACAAGCCCGGCAATTTCCGGATCCCTGCAGTCACGGAAGAAATATTCATCAAAGTGTTCGCCCGCAAATGCCCCTTTGACAAGTTCAGGGTCGAGATCCTTCAGGATGTCCGCCAGCGGGCGGAACGCTTTTGCGCGCACTTCATCCAGGATCTTTTTGTTGCGCTGTTCCGGAACAGCCCGTTCTTTCGGATACCCTCCGCCAAACGGTTCACTGAACAGTTTTTCAAAGATATATTCAAGATGCAGATCCCCGCCCCATCCGAAGCCGAGCGCAAACGGAATCGAGATTGCGTTCCCGTCGTTGATCTGCGCAAAGGTATAGGCATCCAGCGTTGTCGCAACATGCCCGCAGATTACACCCGGAAAGGAATTCAGCGCCAGCATTGCGCCTTCGCCGGTACCGCAGCCGGTAACGACAAAGTCCGCGGCGCCGGAGTTGAGCAGAACAGCCGCCAGAATGCCGTTCTGAACATAGGTCAGCTGAGCGTCATCCTGTGCGGTATACATACCGTAGTTAACCACTTCATAGCCCTTTGCGTCCGCAGCTTTGCGCAGGGATGCTTCAATCACACTGTTTTTCGCAGCCTGTGAATTCTCATTGATCAATGCAATTCTCATGTTGTATATCTCCTCTT
>CAJOLG010000105.1 GCA_905235315.1 uncultured Solobacterium sp.
TTCCGGGGCATAAAGCGCCGCCGCGGTCTCCGGCAGGAGGGCATGTTCTTTCATGCCGATCGGCCGGACCTTGTCGATCTTCCACGGGGATACGGGGAGTTTCTTTGAAGTGACTTCAAACGCCGGCTGGATCTCCCGGCCCTGATAATCCCCCGCCGCGTAGGACCAGATCACATCTGTGGCGCTGTTTTCCAGCCAGGAAAGCTGGGAAGTCCAGAGCCCATGGCGTTGTTCAAGGGAAGGATATGCGCTGATCTTTGCGGTATATGCTTCATCAAACACTCCTTTGCGCAGAGGAACCCCGGGGAATGCCTTTGCGGAGCACCCGAGAATATAGATGGTATCTGCCGGTTCTGCCGGATGGGAAAGATCGGTGACCGCACAGAAGCCCGGATGCGGTTCGGAACAGGAATAGCCGGCCGCGTCAATTTCCCGCAGGATAAACACCGCATCGTCTTCCGTTTCGATCAGCGGAAGGGTCTGATTCAGTTTGGTGCGGATCGTAAGCGCAGCCCCGAGTTCTGCGGAATCGTCGGTCAGCCCGGAACGGCGCAGTGCCTCAAAGGCGGCAGTGAGCGCTTCCTGAGGCGAAGCAGCCGCGCGCAGCGAGGAATATACCGCATCAATGGCAGCGAGAAACTGTTCTGCCTCCTGATCGCGGAGCACCGCTTCGTCATGATCACGCGGGAAAAGTTCCGCATCGATGCGTTCCGCAGCCGGCGCAAACCCGCTGTCGTTCATTGCGAAGGAAAAGTGACGGATGAGACGTGCATCTGCCTTACGGGCAAAGGCGCCGGCTTCAAGACAGGCAAGAAACGAAGCGCGGTCTTTGTGCAGGGCAAACGCTGCGAGACTGAGGAAGGCGTCCACAACCGCCGGGCGCATGGATTCCTTTAGCGCGGAGAACGGGATTTCATATCGGGCAAATACCTGCCGGAGCACCGGCAGCTGGGTTTCATACGAACAAAGCACCACCGTGCATGGAGTATTCCGCCGGATGATTTCCTGCGCGCAGGCTTCAATCTCCTGACGGACACCCGGCGCATAGCGGAGTTCCTGAACGACAGCGGGCCTCGATACCTCCGGTTCACTCCATTCGGAAACCTTCTGTTTCAGATCGCTGAGAAAGCGGGCGCGGAACGGATCCGGCTCAAAGCGCACCCGGTATTCAATCGGCGCAAGGGCGGCGGCCCTGTTCAGACAGTCTTCATACTGTGCCGCTATGGTGCGTTCCCGCAGCGGAAGTGTCAGGGCGGCTCTTACAATGTCCGCAAGTTCCTGTTCACTGGCGGTATCGCCAGGCAGATCTTCCGGCGCAATCGACCAGAGTGCGCACTCTTTCGCAAAGGAAAGGATCTCCTGAATGAAGGCAGGAAAGCGAAACATCGCATGATAGATCGGATAGTGCCCGGCATCCTGCTGCAGGATACGGCTGAGGCGAAGGGCAAAGGCACCTTCGTCGGCTGTGGTTTCGGCATGCAGGAGATTTCCCGGGGAACACAGGCGGATCCCGGTGATCACCGGTGCGCCCGATTCCGCAAGAAGGGTGTGAGAGAGCAGATTTTTCTGTTCCTCGGTACAAATAATTGTCTTCATAATTCTCATTTTATCATGCGGCGAAGAAAAGAAATTCGCCTGTCAGTTTACGGATTTTCGGGTGCTTTCCGGGCAGATGGGGGTTTGATTGCGGCGTTCGGCCCGCAGGTCGGAAAAAAATACATGACTGCATGTTCTAAAAAAACTTACGAAAATACCGTTTCTGTACATTGAATACGCCTATTATTATGAATATAATAGTTCATAACATGCATTATCGGAGGGGAGTATGGCAGTATACGACGGTCTTATGGGGATGGTCGCCGGACAGCAGTGCACCTACAACGGATTGCTCAGTGAGTATCTGAACGAGCATGAAATTGAAGACGAAGCACTTCTGCAGGCGTTTAAAACCATCAGCAGCACGGATCCTGATGTGAGGATCATTACCGATCTTAAGGGGAGTGTGAAACTCGACAACATCAGTAACCGTATTATTCATTACAGAGATATCAGTAAGCTGGCGGGGAATCCCGTGGTTTACCCGTATCTGATTTATGCGCGAAGCGAAGAAGGCGCTGACCAGGCAATGCTGGTGCTCCCGTACGAAAACGGCGGATATCTGTTTGCCCGCGGTTATTACTACTGCATGAGTGAAGCTGGAAGCATGTTCTATGAAGACCGCAATGAGATTCTGGAAGTCTGCACGGACAATCCGGATGAGATTGTGAATTCCTGGGAACGCCTTAAGAAGGAAAAAGCCGGACTGATCCAGCGTCAGCTGGACCGGGCTTGTTTCAAAAACTATGACGAGCTCAAGGCCAAGGCAGTGGCTGCCGGCGAAGCCCTGAAGGACGAAGCTGCTGAGAAGCTGCCTGAGACGGAAGACAAGGCGCCGCTGATCGCGTCCTACGTTGTCCGCTGGTTCCTGCTCAAGAAGCTGGTCTATGTCCAGTACATGGTAAACAAAAACATCCGCTCTGCGGTTCACGGCGGGGATATCCACAAGCAGCGGAATCAGGCGCGGATCAACGCCGATGAGATTCCGTTCATGAGCTATCGCCAGATGTGGACAGCCGGCACCGAACAGGAAGACCAGTAAGCGTAAAATTAAAGCAAAGTTCACAGGACGCCCTTTTTGGGCGTCTTTTAATGTTATAATTCTAGATTGAGAGGAATACTGCGCAATGAGAAATGCACCAAATGGATTCTGGATCCTGTTTCTGCTGTTTTTTGTCTTTGGATTCTTTGACAGTATTATTCCGCTGCTGCTGATTATCGCCGCAGTGGGCTTTATTATGGCACAGGCAGTAAAAGCATCCAGAGAGAATCAATATACTTCCCGTTCTGCTTCGTCCCGGCGTGAGTCCGTACGCCGTTACGGCATGACCGATACCCGTCATTCGGCAGACAAAAAGGCACGTGTGAATGCCTACCTGCTGAAGCGTTTCCGCAGCGGGGAACGGGCAATCGACCTGACAACCGGTTCGCATAATATCGTTCTGACGCTGAAAGACGGAAAGTTCTCCAGCCTGGACGGTCTGGAAGTGGACTGCGACGGGCATTATTTCAATACCGTTGCGGATTTCCGCCGGAACTACGGCGAAATCTATGATCAGATGTTTGACACGCTGCTCACAATGGAACAGAACGATGTGGCGGTAGCCCCTGCGACCATCGTCGATGTGGACTACACCCCCAAGACCGGTGCGGCCACCGGGAAACAGCCCGCCGCAAAAGCGGAGGCGAAACCGAAACCGAAAGAGCCCGAAAAACCAAACGATGCGATGTCGTTCCGCGAACAGATCAATGCGCTCAACGACGGCATTCCGGATGAAGAGATTTCCAACGGGCTGTATGAAACGGCTGCGCTTCTCAAACAGCTTGATGATCTGGAGCGCACCTTCCCGAAACAGAAGGGCAAACTCAAGAAGCTTTACAGCAACTATCTCCCGTATCTGGTCGGTATCCTGCAGCAGTATACAAGAATGCAGAATGTGCAGACCGATGCCAACTATGAGCAGAATGTGCAGAGTCTGAAAGATACGATCAGCCACATCAACAGCGCCATGAAGGACCGTCTGATTCCGGCGATGTCGGAGAGCGATTCCATCAACCTTTCCGCGGATATGTCTACGCTGGAAGCCATGCTGAGGAAAGACGGCATGACGACGGATGATGATATTATGATGGCTCTGAAACAGCAGACCTCCGCGTCTGAACCGAGTGAACTGGAGGGGTAATAATCATGTCTGACAAACGTACGGAAGAAAAAGAACGCCTGATGCGGGAAATCCTGAACAAGAACCGTACTGCGGATACCAAACCATCCACGGAAGAAGTTGTGCTTGTGACAGGAAAGGGTGAGGATCCGATCGACAGCACCGCACAGGATGTGAACACCATGTCCAATATGATCTCATCGGCTTCGAAAGCGACAACGGATCTTCTGAAAAACGCGGACCGTTCGTTTGATGAGCTTCGCAAGCTGCTTGTCGGACAGCAGAAAGACCTCGAAAACCTTTCCAAAGACAACGGCTTCAACCAGACGGATATGGAGCGTGTGCAGAAGGAGATCGAGCAGGATTACGGCCTGACGCCGCAGGAAGCGTCTGCCCCGGGCGTCCTGACCGTCTTTGATACCCAGAAGGTATTTGATGAGATTCTTGCGGAACTGGACGAGGAGATCGTCGGTCAGGATGATGCTCTTCGGCAGTTATGTGTTGCGTTCCGCCGCCCCTATGTCATGGGCACATCCGAAGGCAAACCCAAGAATGTCATTCTTGTCACGGGGCCCAACGGCAGCGGCCGTCACGCCTGCATTACCAAGATGGCAAAATCGCTGTTTGAGCACCGGGTGATCGGCAGTGATGATGTTTACACCATCGATATGAGTCTTTACCAGAGCGGTGCACAGGAACAGATCTTCCTGCAGGATCTCTACAAGGATCTCTCCGGCCGCGGGGAAATCATCTGCTTTGAAAACTTTGAGACCGGATTCCCGGGCTTCCTGCGGATGGTGGACTCCCTGGTATGCACCGGCAAGGTAACACTGTCCAAGCGGTATGTTCTGAACAAGGGCATCCTTGTGGAGAACCAGACCGGCCTGGTCAAGGATGCGGTGGATTCTCTCTCCGCAGAGGGCAAGTTCCTTGTCTTTATCACCAACAAAGGAACCAAGGCGGTGCAGGATGCCTTCGGCGCAAACTTCCTGTACCACGTTCTGGATACGATCACGCTTACTCCGTTTACGGAACGGGATGCCGGCGAGTTTACAGACCGTCTGAGCGATGAGCTGATCGACAAGGCAAACAAGAACCTCAAACTTGCGGTTACGGTAAGCTCTGAACTGCGCGGGTGGGTCATTACCAACTATGACAAGACCAACGGCTCCGATTCCCTGACCGGTCTGTTTGACGATTTCTATATATCGCTCAGCCAGGCGGCGCTGACGAACAATTTTTCGGCAGGCACTTCGGTAATCATGACCGTGCAGGACGGAGTTCCTTCTGCGCTGATCGAGGATTCGGCAATCACGCTGACCCGCTCCAAAACCAGTGCGGAAGAGATTGCGGAGGTCAATGAGGAACTGGATCAGATCGTAGGCCTTGAGGAAATCAAGAAATACATCCGCTCCCTGCAGGACCATATCCGGATGCAGGAAGTGCGCAAAGCGCAGGGCATGAAGACCAGCGAAATTTCCAAACATATGATCTTCACCGGAAACCCCGGTACCGGAAAGACCACGATTGCGCGTCTGATCTCCCGGTATATGAAAGCCATCGGCGCCCTGAGTCAGGGCCAGCTCGTGGAAGTGACCCGGGCGGATCTCGTTGCCCAGTATGTCGGCCAGACCGCTCCGCTGACCATGTCGGTCATCAAATCTGCGATCGGCGGCGTGCTCTTCATCGATGAGGCATATTCGCTCTACCGCGGCAAGGATGATTCGTTTGGCCTTGAGTGCATTGACACCATTGTCAAGGCAATGGAAGACAACCGCGAGAACCTGATCGTCATCCTGGCAGGCTACAGTAAGGAAATGGAAACCTTCCTGGAGTCCAACTCCGGTCTGAAATCCCGCTTCCCGAATACGATTCACTTCCCGGACTACACCGGGGAAGAGCTGCGCAAGATCGCAGAGATCCAGGCAAAATCCAAGGGCTATGTCATTGACGAAGAAGCACTGCCGAAACTGGAGGAATACTTCACGAAAGTGCAGTCGATCAATGCGGCGGAAGCCGGCAACGGCCGCCTTGCCCGGAATGTGATCGAAGAGGCGATTCTCAAACAGTCGGGCCGTGTTGTCAATGACAGCACCGCACAGATCGATGTTCTGAAAACGGAAGACTTTGACTTTACGGTCAAGGTACAGCCGAAGGATGAATTCAAAGATCTGCGGGAATTCAACGAACTGATGAAACAGGCCAGCGAGGACTGATACAGCCACAAAGAACCCGTTCCCGGAACGAATCTGCGGGGCGGGTTTTCTGATTGCCTCCTCTGCAAGAGACAGGCAGAAAATGATAGAATATTTCCGGCGGTACGTTTTATGGAAAAAAGAAGAAAAGTTGTCCTTGTCAGCGGAATGAGCGGGGCCGGAAAATCCTCGGCAACCTCCATTCTTGAGGACATGGGCTATCACGTTATTGAAAATTATCCGGTACAGCTGCTCAGCCTGCTGGTGGACATTATCGAAAACAGTGTCGACCCGCGGTATGAGTATATTGCGCTTTCCACCAACGCCAATGATTTTCCGGAATTCCTGCGCGGAATCCGGGGAGAGGGCATTGATGTGCAGGTGCTCTTTCTGGATGCCTCGGATCTCGTTCTGATCCGCCGCTACAAGAGCACGCGGCGCACCCATCCGCTTCTCCTCAGCAAT
>CAJOLG010000106.1 GCA_905235315.1 uncultured Solobacterium sp.
CCGATAAATTCCGCGACGAACCGAGACCCCGTTACGGTCTGATCCGGGTACGGGAGTTTCATATGAAAGATGCCTACACCTTTGATAAAGATGAAGCAGGACTTGATGAAGCGTACGCAAAGCAGTTCCAGGCCTATAAGAATGTAATGGACCGTCTTGGAATAGATTATAAGATCGTACGCGCGGACACCGGAGTCATGGGAGGCCTGCTGTCCGAGGAATTCCAGGCGGTTACCCCCCTGGGCGAAGATATTCTTGTTCTCTGTGACAGCTGTGACTTCGCATCCAATATTGAGGTCAGCCAGGCGATTTCTGTCGCTCCTGCAGAACAGAACCCTTCTGAGACCCTGACACTGGTGGAAACACCAAACAGCAGGACCATCGAAGAAGTTGTTGAGTTCCTTCATAAACCGGCAGAAAAATTCGTCAAAACGCTCATTTACAGCGTTGACGGCAATCCGGTCGCAGTTATGGTACGCGGTGACCGGGATGTCAATGAAACAAAACTGCGCAAGCTGTATGACGCAAATGAAGTTGAACTTGCCGAGCCGGAAATGGTAATGGAAGCTACCGGTGCGGAAATCGGGTTTGCCGGTCCGGTCGGCATCCGCTGCCCGCTTGTAATGGATACGGAAGTTTCCTATATGACGGACTTCGTCGTAGGTGCGAATAAAACCGGGTATCATTACACCGGTGTGAATCAGTCCGATTTCAAAGCAGACAAAACCGCGGATGTCCGCAACATTGTTGAGGGCGATATCTGCCCGCGTTGCGGCGGAAAAGTCCACTTCGCACATGGCATTGAGGTCGGCAATACGTTCAAACTCGGAACAAAGTATTCCAAAGCGCTCGATCTTCAGTATCTGGATGCCAGCAACCAGCTCCAGTATGTCTGGATGGGAAGCTACGGAATTGGCCCCGGCCGCTGTATGGCTGCGCTTGCGGAGCAGCGCAGTGATGAAAACGGTCTGAACTGGCCGGTCAATATCGCTCCCTACAAAGCTGCGATTGTCCTGATTTCGACGAAAGATGAACAGCAGGTATCTGCCGCAGAGGAACTCTATGATACCCTTACAAAAGCCGGCATTGAAGTGCTTCTTGATGACCGCGATGAACGCCCGGGTGTCAAGTTCAAAGATATGGACCTGATCGGTATTCCGTACCGGATCACAGTCGGACGCGGCATTAAAGACGGCAAGGTTGAGCTGAAGACAAGAGCGACCGGGGAAGTCCAGGAACTTCCGCTTGATGAAATTGCCGCAACGATAACAGAGCTCGTTAAAAACAGCTGACAGTAATCTATAAGGCAGAGGAAACAAACTCCCCTGCCTTTTCTTTTTTGAAAACAAAAATCCCTGTCAGACAGAACTCTGACAGGGATCTTTCATATCAGCGATAATACTCAGTCGAAAATGGAAAATGTGGAACTTTTCCTTCGGGCTGTAGCTTGTATGGAGAAGTTCTTCCGCAATTTCGCTTCCCGGTTTTTCAAGGAAGTCAGAATACAGCTTCTGAATCTGAGGATTGTCAGAACTTACACGCAGTGTGCACGCTTCATCTTCCTCATACAGCGCCTTCATACGGAGATCTTTGTATCCATACCCGATCTTGCCGTTCTTGATACGGGAAGGAACGATGGACTGTCCGCCGCCGTTTACACAGCCGCCCGGGCATCCCATGATCTCGATGAATGTGTATTTGGATGTTCCGGCTTTTACTTCCTCAATCAGCGGTTTCGCACATGTCATGGAAGATGCAATTGCAATCCAGATCTTTGTGCCGTTAAGATCAACTTCCGCCTCTTTGACGCCGGCCATACCACGGCATGCTTCGAAATCAACTTTTTCAAGTTTCTTTCCGTCAAGCTGCTGCTTGACCGTACGAAGCGCCGCTTCCATAACGCCGCCTGTAGCGCCGAAGATTACAGCCGCACCGGTATAGTCACCAAGGAGATCCTGGTCAAATTCTTCTTCCGGGAGATCATTGAAGTCAATACCGTAAAGCTTGATCAGACGGCCCAGTTCACGGGTAGTAAGAACCGCATCTACATCAACATATTCCGCTGTTTTGTTTTCCGGACGTACGATTTCCGACTTCTTGGCAATACACGGCATGATGGATACCACGTAGATATCCTTCGGATCAACGCCGGTCTTCTTTGCCCAGTAAGACTTGACGATTGCGCCAAACATCATATGCGGGCTCTTGGATGTGCTCAGGTGAGGCAGGAGTTCCGGATATTCATACTCGATATAACGGATCCATCCCGGCGAGCAGCTGGTGAACATCGGCAGAACACCGCCGTTCTGAACACGGTCAAGAAGTTCATTGCCCTCTTCCATGATCGTAAGGTCAGCGCCGAAGTTTGTGTCATAGACACGGTCAAATCCGCAGCGACGGAGTGCAGCGACCATCTTTCCGGTAACACGGGTTCCGATCGGATTGCCGAACTCTTCGCCAAGGCTTGCACGTACAGCCGGTGCTGTCTGAACAATAACGGTCTTGTTCGGATCATTCAGTGCTTTAACTACATCGGTGATGTGCTCCTTTTCGGTGAGCGCGCCGACCGGGCAGTTGATTACACACTGACCGCACTGCATGCAGTTAACATCCGCAAAGCTCTTATTGTATACAGGTGCGACAATCGTTTTGAATCCACGGTTTTCAAGTCCAAGAATACCGAGGCCCTGAACCTTGCGGCAGGTCTCTACGCAGCGTTCACACAGAACGCATTTGCTGGTGTCACGAACGATACCGTTGCTGAAGTCATCATACTGAGGAGCAGTATGTTCGCCTTCAAACTTGTTGTCACGAATACCGAGGTCTTCGGAAAGCTTCTGCAGTTCGCAGTTCTGATTGCGTTTGCAGGAAAGACAGTTTTTGTTGTGATTGGACATAATCAGCGAAACCGTATTCTTACGGCCGCGCAGTGCCCGCTCGCTGTTTGTGTAAACCTCCATGCCCTCGCTGACCGGAGTGGTGCAGGCAGAAAGCAGTGTTCTTCCGTTCTTGACTTCTACGAGACAGATACGGCAGTTACCGGAACGGTTTACATCTTTGAGGTAACAGAGTGTGGGAATGTTGATCCCCGCATTGCGTGCCGCTTCAAGAACGGTCATTCCGGATTCTGCGGTCACGTTTACATTATTGATTTTAAGATGTACAGCAGTCATCATCATTCTCCTTTCATCAGCGACGTACAACTGCACCGAACCGGCATGCGTTCATACAGCTGCCGCACTTGATGCACTTGTCAGGATCGATCTTGAATACTTCTTTGCCTGCAACACCGGAAATCGCATTGACCGGGCATCCTCTCGAGCAGAGAGAGCACTTACGGCACTTATCCGGATCGATGGAATATGTGAGAAGATCCTTACATACTCCTGCAGGGCAGCGTTTTTCAAGAATGTGTGCTTCGTATTCCGAACGGAAATGAGAAAGCGTGGAAAGGATAGGATTCGGAGCTGTCTGTCCAAGTCCGCAGAGAGCGGTGTCCTTGATATCATTGCAGAGCTGTTCCATCTCGTCCAGCATCTCCATGGTTCCCTCACCTTTTGTGATCTTGGTGAGCATTTCGAGAAGACGCTTCGTACCGACACGGCACGGTGTACATTTACCGCAGGATTCATCCACAATGAATTCCATATAGAACTTGGCTACGTCAACCATACAGTTGTCTTCATCAAGAACGATCATACCGCCGGAACCCATCATAGACCCGGCAGCCACCAGGTTGTCGTAATCGATTGGAGTATCAAGTTCTTTTTCTGTCAGACATCCGCCGGAAGGTCCGCCGGTCTGAACCGCTTTGAATTTCTTGTCATTCGGGCATCCGCCGCCGATCTCGTAAATGATTTCCCGGAGTGTTGTTCCCATCGGAATCTCTACAAGACCTGTATTGCGGATCTTTCCGCCGAGCGCGAAGACCTTTGTGCCTTTGGACTTCTCGGTGCCGATGGAGGAGTACCAGGCAGCACCCTTATTAATGATCTGCGCAACATTGGCGAGCGTCTCAACATTGTTGATGGAGGTCGGCTTGCCCCAGACACCGTGAACCGCCGGGAACGGAGGTTTCGGACGAGGCATACCTCTCTGTCCTTCAATGGACGCAATCAGCGCTGTTTCTTCACCGCAGACAAATGCGCCTGCACCAAGACGGATTTCAATATCGAAATTGAAGCCGCTTCCGAAAATGTTGTCACCAAGCAGGCCAAGTTCATGTGCCTGACGGATTGCAATCTTCAGACGATGTACAGCGATCGGATATTCTGCACGGATATAGATGTAGCCAAGATGTGCACCGACGGCATACGCCATGATTGCCATACCTTCAAGAACGGCATGCGGATCGCCTTCCAGGATAGAACGATCCATGAACGCACCCGGATCACCTTCGTCAGCGTTGCAGATGACATACTTTTCATCACCGGGCTGATCTTTTTCAAACTGCCATTTGACACCGGTCGGGAAACCCGCACCGCCGCGGCCGCGAAGACCGCTGGCTTTCATTTCGTCAATTACTTCCTGCGGTGTCATGGAAGTCAGAGCTTTGGCAAGACCCTGATACCCGTCAATGGCAATGTATTCTGTAATGTCTTCCGGGCCGATCTTACCGCAGTTGCGAAGCGCAATACGCTGCTGCTTCTCATAGAACTTGATCTTTTCAATATCGTGAATCCGCTCTTTGGTTTCGGGATCCTCATCATACAGCTGCATATCTTCGATCACACGTCCGTTAACGATGTGTTCTTCGACGATCCGCTCTGCATCTTCAGGCTTAACATGACAATAATAAATATTATCCGGGTAGATAGCCATGATGGGGCCCTTCTGGCAGAGACCGAAGCAGCCTGTCTTAACAAGGTTAACCTCACCCTGGATACCGCGTTTGACAAGTTCCGCTTTCAGATTCTCAATAATTTTTTCGGAACTGGAGGCACTGCATCCGGTTCCTCCGCAGGTAAGAACATCAAGGCGAATCGCAGACTGATCTGTTTTCTCCATGCCCTCACGCAGCGCAACTTTGTTTCTGGACTGCTCACGCAGTTCATTCAATTCATTTACACTGTTCATAAAATTTGTTCTCCTGGCGTTCGATTAAGCGACCTTTTCCAAATCTTTGATCCGGTTGATCTCAGTGGTAACAGTATCTTTTGTACAGTTTCCGAAAACTTTGCCGTCAATGACACAGACAGGCGCAAGTCCGCAGGCACCGAGGCAGCGGGTCGCGTCAAGCGAGAAAATACCGTTTTCGCTTGTTGAATTGATTTGTGCTCCTGTGAGAGTTATCGCCTCATCAATCAAAGCCTGAGCACCTTTGACATAGCAAGCTGTTCCAAGGCAGATATTGATAACATGCTTGCCTTTGGGGCTTGTCGTAAACTGGGCGTAGAAACAAACGACACCATATACTTCAGCCACACTTGTACCGGTTGCTTCCGCAATCTTTTCCATCGCTTCAAACGGTACATACCCGAGAGAATCCTGCACATCATGCAGCATTACAATCACCGGTCCGGGTTCATTCCGATGACGTTCGACAATCTCATCAATTGTCTTGAGAGAATCCTGGTTAAGTCTCTCCATCACAGCTCCTCCTTCATTAGCTGAGTCTGCAGCCAGTCAAAGATACGATCGATCAGAACTGACAGCAGAATAATAACGATCGTCCAAGCGACGATTCCCGCGGTATCGAGATTCAGTCTTGAATAATTCATACTTCTTCCGATACCGGTGCGTACCTGGCCGAGAATTTCGGCCATAATACCTACTTTAAGTCCGAGTCCGGCAGCCGTTTTACCGGTAGCCAGCATCTCGGGAACCAAATCCGGCAGAACTCTGTATTTCAGCCGGTACAGAAATGTTTCGGGATACATCCGTTCGGCATCCCGTAAACTCTGATCTGTTCCCATAAGACGGTTTGTGAATGCATTCGCAAATACAGGAAACAGAATCATGAAGCTGACAGCACTTACCGCCCCTTCTGCGCCAAGCCAGATCAGTGCAATCACAATATAACTGATGTTCGGAATCGTCTTTGTGATCACAAGAACAGGCGCAACACACCGGTGAAATGCCGGGAAGCGGTCAGACAGAATACTGACCAGCAGTGCTGCTGTAAATGACAACAGGAACCCGCGTGTAACACGCAGAAGCGTTGAGCCAACTGCCTGATAAAACGCCCTGCTCTGAAACAATGCGATCGTCCTTGAAAGGGTTTCCAGTGGATAAGGAATCAGGATATCATTTGATACACTGACAGCCGCCGCCTGCCAGACAATCAGTATCAAAATCACACTGAAAACATGTTCTTTCTTCATGCCTGTAAAATTATATCATTAAATAATTAAAAAAACGGCTTGAATTAAGCCGTTTTTACACTTAAAAGAACAGTTTTAACTGCATGTTTAAGAAAATGGGATTTAGAGAACTGTAATTTAGTTGAGAATTACCGACTCCACATCGTTAATATCGAACATGGTGCCGAATGTCTTGAGCTCTTCCACATAATCTTTTGCCGGAACTACATTGACATTCAGACGTTTCCATACCTTTCCTACGATCTCGGCATTCGGAACTCCGTACTGTTCCGCACCGCCGGCATTATTGATTGCCTCTGCAATCAGCTCAGGATCAGCTTCGTTGGCAGCCTTGGAGAAAATCGACATTACAGTGAAGAGAGAGTCAATGCTGTCTTTCTTCTCTGCGTAAGCGTCTTCCCGGACAAAGATGGCAGCCTGAGGGAAACCGTTCCCCTCTCCGTACTTCGCCTGAACATCATCAATAATGGAAAGATCAACGCCGTTTTCTTTTGCCTTGGCAATCGAAGCGGTTGCATTCGGCTCTGCGAGCATCGCAACATCAGCAGCGCCGGAAATCAGAGCAGCGCTTGCTTCAGCAGTGCTGTTGTACCAGGTAACTTCATCCATCTTCAGTGCATCGCCGTATACTTCCGTAAATACCTTTCCGGTTACAGACTGTTCACCGAACGAAGCAACATTGGTCCAGGTCGAAGGATCCGCCTGTGCGTCACTCGGTCCGACAATATACAGGTTTCCCCATGTAACGATGCCGAGCAGCTTATACGGAGATTTTCCGGCTTCCGCAAGCTTCATTCCAAGGTTGCTGGGAGCGACAATAATGTCATATTCGGGTGTCGGATTAACAAGCGCTGCCTGGAGCGGATCAGAACCGTCCACAAAATCAATACTGCAGCCGGCGAACGCCGCCGGGATCAGCGAAAGAGCCGGTGCTCCGGACGGAGACAGAATCTTAAGGTCTTTAATTGCGGAAGTTTCGGATGCCTGTGCCAGTGCTTCGGTAATCGCCGGCTGGTTTTCTTCAATCGTCTGCTGTACCTGTTCAACGATTTCTTCCGGAGCTTCTGTGACTTCCGGAACCGCTTCTGATGTCGCGGTACCGCACCCTGCAAGCATAAGTCCCGCCAGAAGCACACTCAATAATCTTTTCATTTCTTTCCTCCAATCAGATTTTCTGATAAGCCGTTTTAACAGAGATTCCGTTTATGGATCCGAGTTTCCCCGTCAGACCACTGATCACTTCATTTGGTGCATCTACAGCGACACTGATCAGTGAGACGTTCTTTTCGCGGTATGGAATTCCCATTCGGCCTATCACATAGGAATTGTATTCATGAAGAATACGATTTACTTCATCTGCCGCTTCAATGTCTTCGACGATAATTGCAATTACAGCTATTCTGGTATTCATGT
>CAJOLG010000107.1 GCA_905235315.1 uncultured Solobacterium sp.
ACATCCGTGCACCGCCGGCCCTGGTTCGCCGACCACATACAAAAAAATGCATGGATCGGACTCCGCATTTATTATAGTACAGGCACCGGTTTCCTGCACTACTATTTCTGAAATTCCGGCAAAAATAAACACAGCTCATACATTTGTTTTTTTTTGCACAAAAAACACGCTGTCCGTTTCCTGTAGATCAGCGTGAATTGTTCTCTCAGCGTACACTGCCGAATCCGCTCAGCGGCCAGATCTGCCAGACGATCTTTCCGACGATCTGTTCTTCCGCAACACAGCCGATTGAGCGGCTCCGGGAGTCAATCGAGACATCCCGGTGGTCTCCCATCACAAAGATGCGGGATTCCGGCACCTGATACGGCAGGATCAGATCACATTCTCCCATGGATTTGCCGGAGACATACGGTTCCTCCAGCATCACATTGTTCACATAGACCGTTCCGTCGGTATCGATATCCACCCATTCCCCGGGCTGGGCAATCACCCGCTTGACGAGGATGCGGTTGTTGTAATAGAACGCGATGACATCGCCGGTTTTGAACTCATCGTTCCTGACCGCCACCACAACACTGCCTTCATCCAGGGTCGGCGTCATGGAGTCGCCGTAGATCCGGAGTACCGGGGTCACAAAAACCGCTACGATGACCGCAACGGCCGCAACCGTAATCAGGCCGTATACGGTATTGCGCAGCGCAATAAGAAAGCCGTCCCGGTATTTGACCCGGCGGTATTCCTCTTCAATCTCTTCCGGTGTATACGGTGTCAGGGTATCGGGATTCATTCAAACTCCCCTCTGTCACTTTTCGCCGACGCAGCCCGTCTGCCATAGGCTTCCGTTGCCCGTTTTGCGTCTTCCAGCAGCATATTCAGATGAATGGTCGCATCTTCCATGGATTCCGCTTCGGAAATGGAAGCGATCCGGTCCTGTTTCAGGGATGCGACTTCTGCCTCCAGCTCCTTGATGCGGGCCCGCTGGCGATGCAGTTTCTGCTCGATCTGCTTATATATGGCATCCATCTGGCGGCTTTCATCTTCCGATTCTGCCGGCCCGTTGACAATCCCGGCACGCAGACGGGTGATGGTGTCGTTCTGTTCGCTGACTTTTGCCTTATACTCCTCCAGCTGCAGCTTCGTCTGTTCCAGTTCCGCGCGCATGGCTTTGACCGCGTTCGTCTGGCTGATCATGATTTCAAGGATTTCCGAACGTTTTAATCGTTTCAGTTCCTGTTCTGACATATATGCCTCCCGGCCGGTGCCTTTGTCCTTTCCTTCCCGGTAACCTTTACTTTCTAATACATTAGCAGATTCTGCATGGTTTTACTAATCCGCTGTGCAGGTTCTCCCGTATAAAAACGCCCGCATTCCGGTTTCGGCAGGCGTTTTCAAACAATCTTTCAGAAGATCGGCCGGTTTCAGACGGACACGACGGCTTCGCCCTCGTCCATCTCTTCGGTTTCCGCTTCGATCTCCTTGATGATGCATTCGTTCCCCGTAAGCAGGTAGGTTTCCCCGCTTCCGCAGTGCGGGCAGGTCCTGCCGTATTTCACGGTTTCATACGTGTTCTGACACGTTTCACAGAAGGTGACTGCCGGGGTGGTTTCAAGCTTCAGGGTGCTTTCTGCCAGCACCGGATGCCTTCCCTTGAAGTAATCCCAGGCATCGGTAAAGAGGTCGGTCATAATGCCGGAGACCTCCCCGACCTGGAGGGTGACAGACCCGATCTTTGTGATGTGCTGCTCTTCCGCAAGCTCATCCAGCGTCTTCGCCAGATGCATCACAATGCCCATCTCATGCATTGCGGTCCTTCTTCTTGAACAGGATCTTCAGCTCCCGCTGGGCGGCGTACTTCGCAATCGGCCCGAACTTGTCTTCACAGCGGACCATATTGGACGCATCCGGAATATCCCGGCGGAGATGAATCGCATCGAACTCACACCGTGTCGTGCAGAGACCGCATCCGATACAGCGGTTGAGATCGACGGTCGTTGCGCCGCAGGAGAGGCAGCGGTTCGCTTCAATCTTAACCTGCTCTTCCGTAAACGGCAGCCGCGCATCCCGGAATGTCATCTGGGCTTCCGCCCGTTTGCCCGGTACCTGGCGCTTTGCGTTGTCATAGGTTTCAATGACGACATCGTCTTTGTTCAGCTCAATGAACTGGCGCAGATCGCGTGCGATGGTCTGGGACTGACCCGGATGCACGCTTCTGTGCATGGATTCGCTGGCCAGTTTTCCGCCGGCGATCGCATCGATCACAAAGCGCGCGCCGTGATACACATCACCGCCTGCGAAGATGTCGCTTTCGGCGGTCTGGAAGGTAACCGGATCCGCTTTGATCGTTCCGTTGGGGTTGAATTCCACTGCCGTGTCTTTCAGCAGGTCGCCGAGAATCACGGACTGGCCGATCGAAAGCAGGAGGTTTTCCGCACTTACCTCGATCGTATCGTTCTCGTCATACTGCGGGTTGAATCTGCCGTCCGCATCTTTGACGCTGGTGCACTTTTTGAATACAACGCCGGTGACCGCGCCGTCTTTGGTGAGCACTTCCTTCGGCCCCCAGCCGTTTTGGAGTTCGATTCCCTCCGCAAGGACGGATTCCACTTCGTCCTTTGCGGCAGGCATCTCGTCTCTGCCTTCCAGACACAGCATCGTCACCTTTCCGTCGGTGAGCCGCCGCGCGGTGCGGGCCACATCTGCGGCCACGTTGCCGCCGCCGACCACGACCACATCGCCCGTAAGGCGGGCATTGGGATCGAGGCTGACCCGGCGCAGGAAGTCGACACCGGTCTCAACGCCTCTGGCATCTTCGCCCGGAACACCGGCTTTTCGGCCGCCCTGCATTCCGATGGCGATATAGAAGGCCTTGTATCCCTGGCTGCGCAGCTCCGGAATCGTAATATCACTTCCGACATTGACGCCGCACCGGAATTCAACGCCCATCTGACGCAGGACATCGATCTCCGCATCGATCACATCTTTCTCGAGGCAGAAGCTCGGGATGCCGTTCATTAACATGCCTCCGGGACGGGATTCTTTTTCAAACACCGTGACATCATAGCCGCGGGTGCGCAGGTAATACGCACAGCTCATTCCGGCAGGGCCGGCACCGATGACTGCCATTTTGTAGTCTTCGCCCCACATCCCGCCGTCGTCTTTCTCACACACCGGGATATAACGGTGCTCTTCCTTCAGCTCCTGAGCAGCGATGAACTTCTTGATCTCATCGATTGCGATCGGCTGGTCGATCGTGCCCCGGGTGCAGGCATCTTCACAGCGGCGGTTACAGATGGCGCCGCAGACCGCCGGGAACGGGTTGTCCTGTTTGATCAGCTTCAGGGCATCGAGATACCGGCCGTCGGCCGCCATCTTGACATAGCCCTGGATCGCAAGATGAGCCGGACACGCTGTCTTGCAGGGGGCGGTACCGGTGTCATAGCAGTTGATCTTTGCGTCTTCCCGGTAATGCTTGTTCCAGTTGTCGGGCGTCCATTTGGTTTCATCCGGCAGCAGGGTCAGCGGGTAGGTTACCTCCCCATGGCGCGTGCAGAGCTTCTGGCCGAGCTTGGCAGCTCCGACCGGGCATACTTCCACGCATTTCCCGCAGGCAACGCACTTTGCCTTCTCCACATGGGCGCGGTACGCCGACCGGCTCATGTTCGGGGTATTGTACAGCTGCGAAGTGCGGATCGCATTGCAGACACCGGGCGCGCAGTTGCAGATGGCGACGATCTTGTCTTCGCCGTCGATATTGGTGATCTGATGCACAAAGCCATGGCGCTCAGCGCGTTCAAGGATCTCCAGCGCTTCTTCATAGCTGATATACCGGCCCATCCCGCGGTTGACGCAGTATTCCGCCATATCGCCCATGCCCATGCAGAATTCGCCGTTGATATTTCCCGAGCCTTCTCCGCGCATCGCCTGCTGTTTGCGGCAGGTGCACTGGCCGACCGAATACTTGTCGTATTTGCTGAGCCAGTGGCTGATATGCTCCACCGATACCGAGGTACTCTCGGCTTCGATTGCCTTTTCCACCGGGATGACATGCATTCCGACGCCGGCTCCTCCCGGCGGCACCATCGGGGTGACGCCTTCCAGCGGCATCTGGGTCATCAGGTTGAAGAATGTTGCGAGGTTGGGATGCTGGGCGGTGAGCTCATCGTTCATCATCATGAACTCCGCCGACCCCGGCACAAAGATCGGCACATTGTACTGCAGATGTTTGTCCGGGTTCTCCCGGTTCGATTCCAGAACGCCGATCCAGAGAAGATGATCCACCATCTTCTTCGTCTCTTCGATGCTCATGGCGTTCATTTCGGCGAGCTGCTCGAGATCATACGGAACCCGGGTCTTTTTAAACGACAGTAAAAACTTCACTTCTTCTTTCGTCAGCACCTCATCCAGTGCCCAGTACTCGGGATCGTTGACATCCAGGGTATGGGTGAATTTCTTGAGGTAGCGGTCGGTAATCATCGTACCGAGCTTCAGGACCAGTTTCTCCTTCTCCTTGTCGGGTGCGACATAATTGGGATCCTGCTTGTAATCCCGTTCGTTCGTCATCCGCATTTCGTCGTTTGTGGCAGTCATTATGTTCTCCTTCTTACTTCTGTTTCCAGGCCGAAGTCTCCTTCTTCAGCCATTCTTCCCATTCCTTCATTCCTTCGCCGGTCTTTGCGCTGACCGGGAAGATTTCAATTGCCGGGTTCAGCTTCCGGACCCGGTTTTTACAGGTTTCAAGGTCAAAATCGAAATAGCCGAGCGTATCGGTCTTTGTGATCACAAGCGCATCGCTGGTCTGAAACATCAGCGGATATTTCAGCGGCTTGTCATCCCCTTCCGGCACCGACAGGATCATCACGTTTCTTCCCGCCCCGGTATCGTACTCCGCCGGGCAGATCAGGTTGCCGATGTTCTCGAGAAACGCAAGATCGATCTGTTCCAGGCCCATCGCTTCAAGCCCTGTCCGGGTCATCCCCGCATCCATGTGGCACATGCCGTCGGTGTGAACCTGAACGGACAGGGCGCCTAAGGCCGCGATCCGCTCCGCATCCACCGCACTTTCGATATCCGCTTCCAGCACGGCGATGTTCAGCTCCGCCCCAAGATCTCTGATCGTGCGGGAAAGCAGGGTCGTCTTGCCGGAGCCGGGAGATGACATCAGATTGATGAGCAGGGTTCCCCGCTCCTTCATCTCTCTGCGGAGTTCTTCCGCATCCGCGTCATTGGATGCGGTCACCGACTTATGCAGTTCAATTACCTTCATGCCGTATCTCCCGGATCGCCTTCCTGAGCCAGCCGATCCATTCCTCATATCCTTCGCCGGTTTTCGAGGAGATCTTCATCACTTCGATCTTCGGATTCCGCTGTTTTGCGCGCGCTTCCGCCGCCGCAAAATCAAAGTCGAAGACCGGCGCCGTATCGATCTTGTTAATTAACATCACATCACTGACCGTAAACATCAGGGGATATTTCAGGGGCTTGTCGTCCCCCTCCGGCACCGACAGGATCATGACCCTGAGATCGGCCCCGACATCGAACTCCGCCGGGCAGACGAGATTTCCCACGTTTTCGAGGAAGATCACATCAAGGTCTTCGATTCCCATTTCTTCCAGGCCGCGCTTTGTCATATCCGCATCCATGTGGCAGCTGCCGCCGGTATGGAGCTGGATGACCCGCACCCCGAGTTTACTGACCGCTGCCGCATCGACATCACTGTCCATGTCCGCTTCCATCACCCCGATCCGGAACTCGTCCTTCAGAGCCTGAATCGTCCGCACCAGGGTCGTGGTCTTCCCTGCCCCGGGACTGGCCATCAGGTTGATCAGTACCGTGTTCCGGCTGTGCAGAAGCTCCCTTACCCCGGCAGCGGCCGCATCATTATCTGCGGTGATGCGCACTTTGGTCTCCGCTGTTTTATATGTATTTTCCATGAAACCTCTCAGTTACCTTCAGTTTAGCGGAAAGTGCCCCGCAGGAAAAGTGGCGGATTTCCGGTACGTTGTCGGTTTCCGCCCGGCGGCCGGTTCCACGGCGTTTTGAGCCCATTATTTTTTATCCGGTTTCCAGATTCGAACGATCCTGCTTTGGGCAGGAATAAAAACAGCGCTTTTTCAATTTGAATCCATGTTCAATGCCATCATCTGTCGATCCTCATTCTGATCAGTACTGGATACTCTAACGTATCCGTAAATCTTGTTTTCCATAATGCCTCCTCATTTGCTCATTAACGCAAAAATGGCCAAAGCAACGGCATACCTCCGTCATTTCGGTCATCCTCAAAGATAGTGAAAGCGCCGACACTAACGCCGACGCTCTTATCACATTTCAATTATTCAGTTTTACAGTTATCTTACAGTACGGAATCT
>CAJOLG010000108.1 GCA_905235315.1 uncultured Solobacterium sp.
CTTTGAGGACTTTGCTTTCCCGTTTGCCATAGTATTTTATATTTTATATCGTAACAGTCTTTTTTTCTACCGCTTCCCGCTTCAGGCTGCACTTCCCTGTCCGAACTGCGCCTCAAACGCCTCTTCGGAAAGAATCGGAATATTCAGTTCCTGCGCCTTCCGGTTTTTGCCGGAGGTGCTTGTCACATCGTTGTTGATGAGGAACGAGGTCTTTTTCGTAACCGAACCGGTTACCTTTCCGCCCTGCGATTCAATATAGGCCTTCAGCTCATTGCGGTTTTTGTAAATATGCACATCCCCGGTCACGACAAAGGTCAGCCCTTCACACTTTGCGCCGGCGGGTTCCGCCGCAGTGCGGGTCACCGTTACGATTTCCAGAAGATGTTGCAGAATCCGCTGATTCTCCGGGTCTTTGGCCCAGGTGACAAACGCAGCGCTCTTTTCCGGGCCGATGCCGTCGATGTCAGCGAATATATCCGGGCTCGCTGCGTTCTCTGCGGCAGCGAACAGCTCCTCAAACGGGTATGCCGCAAGCAGGCGCTTTGCGACATCCGGGCCGACGAGCGGAATACACAGCGCAAAGATCACCCGCTGATCCGGGACCTGTTTTGCCTTCTCAATCGACTGGCCGATATTCTCTGCGCTCTTCTCCCCGAAGCCGTCCAGTTCGGCGATTTCAGCCAGGTGTTCCTGCAGCCGGTAGATATCCGCATATTCTTTGATCCAGCCTTCATTGACAAAGCGGTCCAGCGTCTGTTCCGAGATTCCGTCAATATCCATTCCGCCTTTTGACACAAAGCGGGTAAACTTCTTCAGCTGTTTTGCGGCACAGGCAGGGTTCTGACAGCGGAGGGTCTTCGTTCCGCTCTGCGGGCTGACCGCAACCGTGGTCTCACTGCCGCACACCGGACATACCGCAGGAATCTCAAAGACACCTTCTGTCTTTGTGACATGGATGACCTTCGGGATGATCTTGTTTGCCTTGATGACGGAGAGCACCGTGCCTTTCCCGCCGATGCCCAGCCGTTCACATTCACTGATATTGCATAAGCTGGCACGCTTTACCGTGGTGCCTTCGATCTCCACCGGTTCAAATACCGCCACCGGGGTGATGGTGGAAGCTGCACAGCTCCATTCAATATGATCCAGCACCGACTCGGATGCTTCATCCTGCCATTTGAAGGCATAGCCCGCTCTTGCGGCGTGGTGCCCGGTAACACTGCCGGTAGACGCATAGTCCGTATCGTCATATCCGATGACAAGACCGTCTACGGGATACGGGTTGATATTGCCCGTAACCTTCGCAGTCCAGGCATCAATCGCGGCGGTAATCGAAGGAAGATCCGGATGATCGATCCGCTCGCGCTCGACGGACGTAAAGCCTCTTTGATCCAGCCAGTCCATGCGGCTGCCCCAGGAGACAAGCGGCTCATCGATATGCACAAGCGTAAACGGGATCCACCGGATGCGGCGCTTCTTTACTTCCTCCACATCCTTGAGAGTCAAGGAGCCGGACGCAAGGTTGCGCGGATTTGCGTAATCTTCACCGGATTCCAGCACAAACGCATTGAAATCCGCATAGGAGATGACGGCTTCCCCGCGGATGACCGCATGTCCGGAATAATCAATTCGTTCGGGGATGCCCTGAATCCCTGCCCGCAGGTGGGTGATATTGGTGCCGATATGCCCGTCTCCCCGGGTGACGATTCTGGAAAGCCTGCCGTTGTCATAGGTCACTACCAGGGTCAGCCCGTCCAGCTTCCATGAGATCCAGATCGGACGCCCTTCCGCCCATTTGACAAGGTCTTCCGGTTTCTTTGTTTTGGCAAGCGAAAGCGCCGCATACTCATGCGGTTCTTTCTGGCCTGCCGTATCATCCGAAGAGACGTTCTGGGTCGGGCTGTCCGGGAACCGGAATCCCGTTTCTTCTTCCAGCGCTCTGACCTGATCAAACAGCGCATCCCATTCATAGTCGGTCATCTGTTCGGGAAGACCGTTGTAATATGCGTCCGATGCCCGGTTAAGCCGGTCGATCATCTCCCGCATTTCATTGATTTTTGTGTCATTCATATCGGTTTCTCTTGTTCTTCTGTTCAGATTTCCTGATAGGACGTCCGTTTAATAATCTCATCCTGCAGACTGCCGTCAAGCTCAACGAAGTATGCGGTATAGCCGGCAACCCGTACGGTGAGGGATCGGTACTCCTCCGGGTGTTCTTTTGCGGCAATCAGATCCTCCTGCCGCACCACGTTGAACTGGATATGGGGAATCCTGAGCTGTACAAATGCCCGCAGAAACTGCTCAAACTTCATGCGGCCCTCTTCCGTATCGAAGAATTCCGGCAGAAACTTCATATTCAGAAGCCCGCCGTTGGTTGTCAGGGCATCCGGCAGCCGGGATACCGACTTCAGAACTGCAGTCGGACCGGTCATGTCTCTGCCATAGGACGGAGACAGTCCTCCGTCTGCCAGCGGAGTTCCCGCCTTTCGCCCGTCTGCGGAAGCTCCGACATTCAGGCCCATCGGCACATGGGCCGATACCGTATACATGCCGGTATGTACCGGGCCGCCCCGGAAGTTTTGATACAACCGGATCTTATCCCGGAAGTACGCAGTCCACTTTGCGCCGAGCGCATCCACTTCTTCGATGTCATTTCCGTATTTCGGTGCTTTGTTCAGAAGCTTTGCCTGCACGATCTCATATCCTTTGAAATCAGCCCGCAGCGCATCCAGAAGTTCTTCTCTTCCGATCTCCTGCTCTTCATAGACCAGCCTGCGGATCGCTTCCAGGCTGTCTGCCAGGTTGGCAACCTGAATCATCTGAATGCCCGAAAGATTGTAGTGTGCGCCTCCGGCCGTCACATCAACGCCGTTTGAAAGACAGTCCTGAACCACCGCAGAAAGAAAGGCGGTGGGCAGATGTTTCTGATGTGCTTTCTCCACCACTTCTTCTGCCTTCATCATCCGGTCAATGAATTCATCAATGACCGAGGCAAATGCGGCCTCGAGCTGTTCATAGGTTTCATAGGTATCCAGGCCGCCGCGGTCAACGCAAAGCTGTTCGTGGGTGATGAGATCCTCCCCGTGGTTCAGCGCAAGTTCCAGCGCCTTGCACAGGTTGAACATCGCCGCATCACTCCAGCCGAGTGTATTGCCCGAACCGCTCAGTTCCACACAGCCGACGACCGCATAATTGCGGGCATCCTTTTCCGTAAAGCCAAGCTCGCTCTGTAAAACCGGGATAATGGCCTCATCGTTGAAGAACTGCGGCATCCCGCTGCCTTTTGCGACAACCCGGATCGCCTTCTGGATCAGCTCGGAAGAGCTGTTCCGGTTCAGCCGCACCGAAAGATTCGGCTGCGGCAGGCCGAGCTCTTCCTGGGCCTGCAGAAACAGCATCGAAAGTTCGTTGTATGTATCGTTGCCGAGTTCGTCCACACCGCCGACCGCAATATTGAAGCCGATCGGGAAACCGGCAAAGTACTGTGCGCTGCTGCGGTTGCGGAGATAGACGATCTGATTGAATTTCAGCCAGAGGCACTCTGTCAGTTCCAGCGCCTGCTCTTTTGTCAGATGCCCGCTCCTGAGATCTTCGCGGTAATACCGCAGAAGATACCGGTCCATCCGGCCGGGGGAAAACGAACTGGCATTGCTTTCCATGTGGAGCACCACAAAGAGAAACCACAGGGACTGCAGCGCCTCCCAGTATGTCTGCGCCGGGCGGCTGGCAAGATTGCGGCAGTTTTCTCCGATCATGAGGAGGGTCTCCTCATGTTCGGGATACTCCGTGCTCATGCGGTCTGCCAGCTTGGCATATCTGTGCATGAAGGTAATCACTCCGTCAAGCACAAGCACGGCGCATTCATAGAATTCGCGGTGTTCATCTTTCTCAAGATAGAGACGGGATTTGAGTTCCTGACGCATCGCGGCCGGGCCGACGGTAAGCCAGGTTTCCACATCCGGGCAGATATGCCCCTGGGCATGGTCTTTCTGATTGATTTTGACAACCCGGCTGATCGCATCGATCTCACTGCCGTAATTCTGACGGATATCTTCTTCCATCGAGTGATCGTTCCAGTAGGGATAGATCAGCTCCCGGAAGATGCGGATATCCTCTTCGTTTACCTGAAACCGGTCCTGCGGCCGGGTCGGAAGATCTTCGAACTCCCGGTTTACCCAGGAACAACCGCTCTCCGGAAAGACCACGCCGGCGCGCACACCTTTTGTGCGGTTGCCGACAATCAGTTCTTCCGGATCGATTGTGATTTCCATTTCCTCCAGCGCAGCTTTCAGAGAAAGCGCCCGTTTCTTCGCAACGGACCGGTCTTCGTTCTCCTGATAGATGCGGGTAATGATACGGGCCTGTTCAATACTGACCGTCCTCTCTTCCCCCAGCATGCGCTCTTTCAGATTTCGGATGCGTTCATTCATACTGCAAATTCCTTCCCTTCCATGCGCCGTGAAATGAATCTCAGGCGCCGGAAGAAGCTTCTGATTCTACTATTATACCGATATTCGGTTCCTTCCATTCCTGCAGGTTGGCTTGTCAGTTGACGATCTCTGCTTTCCGCTTCAGGGACGGATGCCCTGCCGCAATCTTCTTGATTCCCCAGGGATACGGGAAGGCGATCTCCGCAATCCCGTTTTTGCAGGAAAGCACGATTCCCTCTCCGAATTTGGCGTGAACCACCTGCTCGCCTTTGTGAATCTGCGGCACCGGAGAATCCATCAGGCGCTCCTGAATCGGGCGGTTGTCAAATACATTGAAACTGCCGGCCGGCGTTTTGCGCTCTTCAAAGACCGCGCCTTTATGCTCAATACAGTCTTCACTGATCTCATCAATAAAGCGGCTCGGCGTACGCACCTTCTGCAGGATATAGCTGTAGCCTCCGGCCTCGGTGATATAAAGCTTGTTTTTGGCGCGGGTAAATGCGACATAGGCAAGCCGGCGTTCTTCTTCCACCCCTTTCGGGCCGTCACTCATCGCCCGCTCATTCGGGAAGATTCCGTCGTTCATATCCGTCACAAACACCGTGTCAAACTCCAGTCCCTTCGCCGCATGCACGGTCATCATCTGGACAAATTCCGCGCTCATCGTTTCATCCCGGTCGCCATACAGGCTGACCAGCTGCAGATATTCATCCAGGGAAGATTCCGGATAGTCTTCACTGAACTCCCGGACATCATCAATGAGTTCCTTCAGGTTTTCCACCCGATCCATCTCCTGATTGTCTTCATACGACTTCTTCAGACCGGATTCATCGAGAATCTGTTCAAAGAGCCGGAAGATCTCCGTGTCCGGCTGGGCGGCACGGCTGCGCCACGCCTCAACCATCGCCACAAAGGAATCCAGGGTCTTCTGTGCCTTGCCGGAGAGCACAGGCCCGTCCTTCAGGGTTTCATAAATGGTCTTTCCGGCAGCCCGGGCCGCGGTTTCAATGGTCTCCAGCGATTTGTTTCCAAGCCCGCGCTTCGGTTTGTTTATGATGCGGCGCAGCGCAAGGTCATCCGCAGAGGTTACCATCCGCAGATAGCACAGCGCATCCTTGATTTCCTGCCGCTCATAGAACCGCACACCGCCGTAAATCACATAGGGAATCCGCTCATCCAGAAACGCTTTTTCCAATGAACGGGAAAGATAGTTGGAGCGGTACAGCACGGCGATATCGGAATAGGATTTCCCCTTTGCGTGAAGCTCCCGGATCGTTGCGGCAACCCAGGCGGCTTCATACTCATCGCCCGCACTTGCGTAATGCGTGATCTTCTCATCGCTCTCCCGGCTGGAGAACAGGTCTTTTTCCAGCCGATGCCGGTTGTTTCGGATCACCGAGTTGGCACCGTTGAGAATCGCCGAAGTGCTCCGGTAATTCCGGTTCAGCATGATGGTATGTGCCTCCGGGAAGTCCCGTGTGAAGTTCAGGATGATATTCACATCCGCCCCGCGCCAGGTATAGATCGTCTGGTCGGGATCCCCGACCACATAGAGACTGTTTTCGGTTCCGGTCAGCTGGCGGATCAGCTCATACTGAATCTTGTCGATGTCCTGAAACTCATCAACATGGATATAGGCAAAGCGTTTCTGCCATTTTGCCAGAATCTCCGGATACTTCCGGAACATGCGCACCGTATAGAGAATCAGGTCATCAAAATCCAGCGCATACAGGTCATTCTGGCGCTTGAGATAATACTCATAGATCTGTGCTTTGATCTTCTCTCCCGAATAGGAGCCGGCCAGCACATAAGCCCGGTCAACGGAGATATCAGCTG
>CAJOLG010000109.1 GCA_905235315.1 uncultured Solobacterium sp.
TGCTTCGTTCGTGATCATCGCTCATATTCAGGTTTACTCCACGCATATATTGTATGTATAAACCGCTCAGGTTTCAAATCCGGGGGAGAAATCCGTTCCCGTTTCCGGCTTTCAAACCATGGGTTTCCCTCAGAAGTATTTGGTTATGGTCAGGATGTTGGAGCCGTCTTTATATTCATACTTCATGTCATCCACGTTGTTTTTGACAAGATAGATGCCAAGTCCGCCGACCTGACGCTCAGAGACCGGAAGTGTGACATCCGGGTCTTCTTTTTCCAGCGGGTTATAGGGAACGCCCTGATCCTGGAGGGTGATGGCAATGCCTCTGGGATCGGTAAGCGGAACCGCGGTAACCTTCAGCTTACCGATATCCGGCGCATATGCATACCGCGCAACATTGGACATCAGTTCTTCGAGCACCAGCTCCGTCTGGGCTGCTGCCTTTTTCGGACAGCCGATCTGATCCAGGAGCTTCTGTACCTCTTCCCAGACCGGGGTGAAGTTCTCCAGCGTGGCGGCACACTCGATCTCCAGCGGCTTCGGTTTCGCCGGCCCGTAATAATCCAGTGCCAGCATCGTAATATCATCAAACTGCTCCGCTCCCTGCACAAAGGAATTGATATCTTCCCGCACCAGGTTCAAAAGCTCCTCGAGCCCGGCCTCCGGGTGCGCATTCATCACCTTCAGCATCCGGTCGGTACCGTACTGCTCGTTCGCTTCGTTGGCGGCCTCCGGAACGCCGTCGGTGTAGACAAAGATCCGGTCTCCCTCCGCCAGGGTGAATTCCTGTTCGCGGAAGAACAAGCCTTCCATCGCGCCGAGTGCCGGGGAATGCTGGTAGACGACCAGTTCGTAATTTCCGCCCTTCCTGCGGAGCACCGGGTGTTCATGCCCGGCATTGGCAGCCATGCCTTTGCCGGTATTGATATCGAGAATGGCGAACCACACCGTGACAAACATGGCGGATTCTTTTTCCTCACAGAGCTGCCGGTTCACATCCTGCAGGATGACGGCCGGTCCGCCGCCCATCATCGCCCGGTTTTTGATCAATGTCTTGGCAATGACCATGAACAGCGCGGCAGGCACGCCTTTCCCGCTGACATCCGCAATGACGAGACCCAGCCGGTTTTCATCAATCAGGAAGAAGTCATAGAAGTCGCCGCCCACTTCCCTTGCGGGATTCATCGTGGCATAGAGATCAAAGCTCTCATGATCCGGAAACGGCGGGAAGATCTGCGGCAGCATATCCATCTGGATCCTGGATGCGACATTGAGCTCTGCCCGGATCTGTTCTTTCTCCTTGGTGACGGCCGACAGTTTTTTAATATACTCCTGCAGGTCTGCATACATGGTCTTGAACGAACCTGCCAGTTCTTCGAGTTCATCCCCGGTATGAATATCAAGATCGATCGTCTTTTCCTGATCCAGCCCGGTTACCATATCCTTTGCGGCATCGTTCAGCCTGCTGAGGGGTTTGACGATCTGCCGGTTCATATACAGGTAATACACCAGGCCGCCGAGGATCGTGATTCCGAGCACCGTCAGGACGATGATCAGCGTAAAGCGAAGAATCGTCTCATAGATTCCGAGTACCGAAAGATCGACCCCAACGATGGCGACCGGCTCACCGGCAGAGTTATAGATCGGATAATACGCCGTCGCAATAAAGCCGTAGGTATCACTGTCGGTAACATAGAGCTCCTGCGGCGGGTCTTTGACAAACTCTTCCTTCACCGCATTGAAGCTGTATTCGTTCATGTATTCTTCCCGGTCGCCGAGCTGGCTCTGGGCATCGTTTTCCCCGTCCCAGACATAGACAAGGTCGTTCTCATACGGCACAAAGACGTAGTAATACTTCATCTGCGCATTTCGCCGGGTATCGTCAAAAAACTTCTGAACCGAATCATAGTATTCGTCTTTTACCCCGGTTTCGACATACGTCAGAACCCGGTCTCCGTCGATAAAATCCGAGGCGGTTCTGGCGTACGCATAGATCTCTTTGCGGTATTCTTCCAGTTTCGCCCGACGGTAGAACTGAAACAGCTGCAGGCTGACCGCCGCAATGATCAGCAGAGAAAAGGCTGCCAGTGCCTCCAGCATCCGTACGCTGAGTTTTCGTTTTTTCATTGCGCAGCCTCCATTCTGTTCAGTAGTCCTTCTTTATAATCCTGCCAGAGGAATACGAGTACTGTGGTCACGATTCCGATGGCAAGGGACAGGAGATAGATCTCTCCTTCCGGCAGCTCCTGCGTGCCGTTGATGAGATAGAGAATCACATTGGTAATCACCCGCACAAATACCCAGTGAATGCAGTAGAAGGCGGTCATTCCCCGGCTGATGCGCAGGACAAAGCGGGTCAGGGGTTCCGGGAGATACTTTGACACAGCCCAGCAGATGCCAAGCATGCTTATGACCACGCACAGAAAGACAATTCCGTCATAGCCGGTCATATGGTAGTAGGCATTCTCCCCCGGGCCGAACATCCCCCACTCATACTGTATCGCAAGCGGAAAATAAATGACACATACCGCAAGCGCAATCGGGGTAAGAATCCTGTAAAACCGGTCTTTATCTCTTACCCGGCGCAGATAATATCCGAAAAGATACCCGTATACCGGAAAGATCAGCCAGTTTAACAGCGGGAAGTCGGAGACCACCAGGCCGGCCGCATCCTCGGTCGGAAGAAGATAGCCAAGTGCGGTATTCAGGACCGGATTATGGAAATCGATCCCGATCAGCGCCCAGCCGATCAGTAAGGTAACGGCCGGTATCCAGAGCAGGATGCTATGGGACAGCTTCAGCTTGCGGAACAATGCAATGCAGAGAATCCCAAGCGGCGCAAACTGGAGAATATCATTGCCGAAGAAGCGGTACCAGAGCGGTACCAGAAAGTGCTCCGCATCCCCGCTGATGCCATAGCCGAACAGATACGGCAGAAGAAACCGGAAGACATTCAGCAGAATCCCGATGCCTGCCACCTTCAGCGCCCGCAAGCACAGCGCTTTGGGACTCTTGTCAGCCAGAAACCGGATGCCGATGCCCATCGCAAACATGAACATCGGCGCGCTCATCGGTCCGCCGATAAAACAGTCCAGCACAAACGGAAAACCGTGAAGCAGCGTCTCTTCACCGGCACATTCAATCACAGTATGAACAAACGGCAGAAACAATACCGGAATCGCTTTGGCAAGATCCAGTTCTCTCTGCCGTCCGGTGTTGCACTCCGTTTCGGAAAACAGGTTTTCTGACTTCATAGATGTATTCTCTTTTATTAGAATACCATTTTCTGCCCGGTCCGTTCGCAGAATTCCCATTCCGGTTTCCGCATTAAAAACCCGCAGGCCGGTCTGCCTGCGGGTCATTCATGCGTATGGTTCACATCAGGAATTCTGCATCTTTGCGAGTTCATCCCGGATATAGTCTTCCATCGTGCGGGAAGGCCGTCCGAGCAGCCACTCCAGAACATTCTTTGAGGCTGCGAAGCCGTAGTCATTGTACACATCACGGATTCCAAGCACCGCTCTGCGGGAATAACTGTCATTCGCGCTGTTGCAGAAATTATGGAAGGCCCCGTCAAACATATGATCGCGGTCCCGCCATATCGTTTCGATCTTCTTTCCGGAAAGCCGTTCCAGCATCTCGGCAATGTCATTGATGGAAAGATAACTCGAGCCGCAGAGTTCATAGGTGGCGAACTTGTGCTTCTCTCCTTCGCTCAGGACTTTGGCCGTTACTTCTGCCACATCCCGCAGATCGACATATCCGAGTTTCCGGTCCAGCGGTTTGAAGTTTTCATACACACCGGTCTCGATGATATTCCGGACCGGCACATTGGTCGTATAGTGCAGCGGCTGCAGAATCGTAAAATTCCAGTCGGCCCGGAACCCGACCATCTTCAGATGTTCCTCCGCAATGAGTTTCTTCGTGTGCTGCAGAAGCGCGGATAGTCCGGGATGACATACCGAAAGCTGCACAAACTGTTTTACGCCGGCTTCCAGCGCACAGTCAATGGCCAGGATCGCCATCTCGTCTTCGTCATACAGCATGACCGGCGGCACATAGGCCACCTGCTCGATGCCCGCCATGCATTTCTGCATAAAACTCCGGTCCCGCGCATCTCCGACCAGCACTTCTTTGGCACCTATGGCCAGCAGTTCCGTTGTCCGGGGATTGATATCCGTCGCCCGGACTTCAAACCCTTCCTGAATCAGCTGTTCGGTCACCGCTCTCCCAACACGGCCGAACGCACTTGTCACAAGAATCATATCTGTTACTCCTTCTTTGGGCCGGGAAGCTGATCTCTCGCAAGATCCACATAATATGCGGCGCTGTTTCGCATCTCTTCCCGGTGGGTTTCCGGCACCCGGTGTTTTACCTTCCCCGGCACCCCCATGACCGCGCTTCCCGGAGGAATCACGGTTCTTTCCGGCACGACGGCTCCGGCTGCGATGACGCAGTCCTCACCGATTACCGCTCCGGAAAGGATCACCGCTCCCATTCCGACCAGAACCCGCGGACCGAGCGTGCAGTGGTGGAGCACAGCACCGTGTCCGACAATACAGTCTTCGCCGAGCGTGACTCTGCCATGCAGAACACAGTTATCCTCCACCGCACTGTTCGTTCCGATGGTGATGGTTCCGCCGTCTCCGCGCAGCACCGCACCGTACCAGATGTTTGCGCCTTCCTTCAGCTCAACGCTTCCGATCAGGGCTGCGGTTTCCGCGATCCGGGCGGAAGGAGCGATTACCGGGCCGGTACCGTGCACATAACGAATCAATGCCATCAATACTTGATCTCGTCCTCGCCCTCTTCCAGTTTGGCGAAGGTTCTGCGGACATAGACATCAGGCGGCGGTACGACATCCGGATCGGAATACTTCGGATCCTGCGCCCTCAGCATCGCCGCATGTTCCGGATTCAGGTTGGTATCCACCATCGGCGGAATGATTTCCATCACGCGGATGCCCAGCGGCTTGAACTGGACGCGCGCCGTTCTTGTATAGGCGTGAATGCCTGCCTTTGTGGCACAGTAGATCGGCATCTCCGGGAAACGGTCTCCCGCAAATGCAAGGCCCGAGCACACATTCAGAAGCTTACTGTCCTCGTTCTTCTCGAGCAGCGGCAGTAACAGAGCAGTCAGATAGATCGGCGCCCGGAGGTTGATCTCAATCTCCGCATCGCCCCGGTCCAGATCCCGGGTTCCCTGGGTCAGATCCACATTGCGCTGAATTCCCGCATTGTTGATGAGGAAGTTCAGCTCCGGGTGTTCTGCCTTCAGTTTTTCCGCAAACGCAGCCCGGTCTTCCTTATCCGAAAGATCACAGACATAGGTGATGAACTCCGGATGAACTTCTCTCACTTCATCCAGCTTCGCCGCATTGCGGTCACAGATGATGATCGTATTCCCGTTCTCCGAGAGATACTCGGCCATTGCGTAGCCGATTCCCTGTGCACCGCCGGTAATCAGTATGGTATTTCCGGTAAATTTCATATTCGTTTACTCCTTTAACGTCAGCCCCATGGGCTCATCGCGGAAGATCCGCGCATCCATCAGTTTCAGATCCGGTGAGATCAGAGGGGTGAATTCCATCTTGTCGAGGATGTGTTTCTGCAGATCGACACCCGGCGCGATCTCGGTCACCATCAGCCCGTCCGGTGTCAGTTTCATGACGCACCGTTCGCTGATAAACAGAATCTCCTTGCCGGTTTCCGCCGCATATTTCCCTGAGAAGGTCACCTGCTGAACTTCGTTGACATATTTGATAATGTTTCCGTCACGGACAATGTTGATGCGGCCGTCCTCTACCCGGATATCCTGTTCCCTGCCTGCGGTAAAGATTCCGCTGAAGCATACCTGGGGCGCATTCTGTGCAATATTGATGAATCCGCCCGGCCCGGCCACTTTTCCGTTGAATTTCGATACATTTACATTTCCGAACCGGTCGATCTCTGCGCCGCTCAGGAATGCCTGGTCCAGGCCTCCGCCGTCATAGAGATCAAACGTGTCCGCCATCCGGTACAGCGCTTCCGGATTGATTCCTGCACCCATTGCGATGCCGGTCAGCGGTACGCCGCCCATCAGGCCCGTTTCAATCGTCAGGGTGATCTCATCCGCCACGCCTTCTTCGTTGGCCACGATGGAGATCCCGTCCGAGATGCCAAGGCCAAGATTGACCAGAGCTCCTTTTTTCAGCTCCAGCGCTGCCCGCCGGGCTACGACTTTCCG
>CAJOLG010000110.1 GCA_905235315.1 uncultured Solobacterium sp.
ATCTGCGGATCAGAGCTTGCGGAACTGTTCCACATTGAGTACGAAGATCGTCGCCCCGCCGACCTGAACCTCAACCGGGAATGAAGCATACCGGCCGATGTCATAGCTGGCAGTAGAAGGAACGATTTCCGTACGGCGCTCGGATTCACTTCCGATGATCTCAATGCAGTGCTCCACAAGATCATCTTCGGTTCCCACAATGATGGTGGTGTTGCCTGCCCGAAGGAAGCCGCCGGTTGTCGCAAGCCGTGTTACGGAGAAATTTTCTTTTGTGAGCGCAGCGCTGACGGCAGCCGCGTCATCATTGGATACAATTGCCAGAATCAGTTTCATAGATTATTCCCTCCTGCAAGATTGTTCCTGTACTTTCAATGTACCACCGGGGCAGTGTTTTTTCCAACCGAAACCCCGGTTCAGACGTTGAAGCGGAAGAAGACGATGTCTCCGTCCTGCATCACATAATCCTTTCCTTCAATGCGGAGTTTGCCGTGTTCTTTGAGCGCAGCTTCGGTTTTATACTCCATGATGTCATCGTAACTGTATACTTCCGCCTTGATGAATCCTTTTTCAAAGTCCGTATGGATGATGCCTGCACACTGCGGTGCCTTCATGCCTTCCCGGAATGTCCATGCCCGGTTCTCCGGTTCGCCGACCGTAAAGAAGGTCCGGAGTCCAAGCAGATGGTAGGCTGCCTGAATGATCTGGTCGAGGCCGGCAGTGCGGATGCCGAGCTCTTCAAGGAAGGCTTTTTTCTCTTCCTTGTCCATGCCGGAGAGCTCTTCTTCCATGCGTGCAGAGATTGCGATGCATTCGCTGTTTTCCTTCGCCGCAAACTCCTTCACAGCCGTATAGTACGGACTCTGATCGGGATCGCTCACCTCGTCTTCGCTCATATTGGCGGCGTAGATCACCGGCTTTGCGGTAAGCAGTGCATAGTTTTTCAGCACTTCCCTGTCACTGTCGGTCAGGTCCAGAAGCCGCACCGGTGTTCCGGCAAGCAGCGCTTTCTGGAACTTCTGCAGGGCGCTGTATTCTTCTACGGCACCCTTTTCCTTTGTCTGTGCTTTCCGCAGGACCTTGGCGATCCGGTTTTCCACGGTTTCCAGATCCGCAAGGCACAGCTCAAGGTTGATCTCCTCAATATCCCGGACCGGGTCGACCGATCCTTCCACATGCTCGATATTCGGATCGTCAAAACAGCGCACCACATGAATGATGGCGTTGGTTTCCCGAATATTGGCAAGAAACTGGTTTCCGAGTCCCTCGCCCTTGGACGCTCCTTTGACAAGCCCCGCAATATCGGTGAATTCAAAGGTGGTATAGATCACCTTCTTCGGATGAAACAGCTCAACCAGGTTGTCCATCCGTTCATCGGGCACTTCAACCACCCCGACGTTCGGCGCAATCGTCGCAAACGGATAATTCTCCGCCAGCACCCGGCTGTTGGTGATTGCGTTGAATAAAGTTGACTTCCCGACATTGGGAAGTCCTACGATTCCAGCTGTTAATGCCATGTGTTCTCCCTCCGGCAATGAAACGATACGTTCATGCGTCAGTCGGCCTCTTCCGCCGGCGCTTTTTCAATGACCCGCTTCAGTTTGCGTTCAAACTCGTGGCGCGGAAACATGATGACCGCTCCGCAGCCCTGACATTTGATCTTGATATCCGCTCCCATGCGGATCACCCGCCACACTTTGGATTTGCGGCAGGGATGTTCTTTTTTCATTTCAACGATATCGTTGAGTCCGTAATCCGGTACGTTCATACGTTCTGTCTCCGCTCTGTTATTCCGTTTCCCCGCAGAACCTCCTGCGAGTCCATTGTGATGGTTACCGGTCCGTCATTGAGCAGCCGCACTTTCATATCCGCACCGAAGATTCCCTCTTCGACCCGGATTCCCTTTGTGCGGAGCACTTCATTGAAATACAGATACAGTTTTTTCGCATGCGCGGGATCTCCGGCATCGGTGAATCCCGGCCGGTTGCCATGCCGGCAGTCGGCGAACAGCGTAAACTGGGAGATCGAAAGCACCGCTCCCCCGACATCTTCGATCGAACGGTTCATCTTTCCGTTTTCATCCTCAAAGATCCGCAGTTTCCGGATCTTTTCCGCCATCCGCTCCGCGACGGTTTCATCATCCGCATCGCAGAAGCCGGCGAGAATCAGATATCCCTGACCGATTTCTCCGTGCACCGTGCCGTCAATCGTGACCGACGCTTCGCTTACGCGCTGTATTACTGTTCTCATCCACCGAATTATATCATGGTTGCGCAGAACCGATGCCCGTATGGTTTGCGCTGTATGGGGACGATTGTGACGGAACACGGCTGACACGCGGTCTTCGTTCCCCCCTGAAAACGGGAATTTATTCAAATTTATGCGAAACGTGTTACGATAACATGCATGGAGTACACCATTTATGAAAAAATTACTAAGTAAACTGGATCAGAAGTATTTGAAAATAGCGGTCTACGCCGGAGGCGCAGCGATCCTGACGTTCTTTATCGGATATGCGCTCTGGAACTGTCTGCCGACATTATCCAAATTATTCACCCTGGTATGTGCAGTGCTCCGGCCGATGTTAATAGGGTTTGTGCTCTGGTATCTTCTGCTGCCCATGGTAAAGCGGATCGAGCGGATGTTTAAGCCGGAGTTTCGCGCAAAGCGCGGCGCTGCGGTTCTGATTACCTTCGTTATCATCATCGCGGCGATTCTGATCTTCCTGATTATCGTGTCGAAGACATTTGTCTCCCAGATCAATTTCGAAAGTCTTGTTTCCGTGATTCAGTCCACCGGAACCGATCTGCAGCAGCTGATTCAGCAGGCAACGGTCTATCTGAACCAGTTCAATATCAAGATCCCGAATCTTACGTCTGCGGTAACCGGTGTGATCTCTTCTGTCGCAAGCGGGGCCACTACGTTCTTCTTCGGCGTCATCTTCGCAATCTATTTCCTGATCGATGCCGATCGGCTCGGCTCCTATTGGAAGAATGTCGCGATAAAGATCTTCTCAAAACACACGCTGCTCCGCTTCCAGGAACTTCTGCGCGATTTGGATACCTGCTTCTCCGGCTATATCCGCGGTCAGGTCACGGATGCGATTCTGGTCGGCGTTGTGGTTTCCATCGTCTTCTCATTCATGAAAATGAATTATGCGCTCGTGATCGGATTACTGACAGGATTTGGAAACCTGATTCCCTATGTCGGACCGACGATTGGCTATGTCAGCGTGATTCTTGTCAATCTGATTGCCGGAGATATCCGGATGATGGTGATCGGCCTGATTGTTCTTGAAGTGATCATGTTAATTGACGGAAATATCATCAACCCGCGTCTGCTTGCGGGAACGATCAAGATCCATCCCCTGCTGGTTATCGCTTCCCTGATCGCCGGCGGCGCGATCGGCGGTATCCTGGGGATGCTGCTGGCAGTACCGACCGGTGCGTTCCTGCGCATGCAGTTTGACAAATGGCTCGCAAAGAAGGAACCGCCTGAGGATCCGAAACCGGATGATGCAGGCTGACCTCGGATAACAATCCGGTCACGGCAGCTGCCTATGCTGTCTCAAACAAACAGAAAACGACGGAGTCTCTCCTATGACCGGAGTGTATTCCGTCGTTTTTTCGTTATCGCTCAGTCTTCTTTTCCGTGCGCTTCCAGCCAGGCTTCTATACGGTCTTCCACATTTTCTTCAATATTGCGGTAGAAGAACGTGATGTTGTATTCATGCAGGGAACCTTGCGGGAATCCTTCCAGTGTTGTCGGAACATCAGAAGGATCGACATCCGTGACTTTCAGCGCATGCCGCGGCGTATCATCCAGGAACGCCCCGCAGAATGCAGGAGTCTCCGACTTGATCTCGCCTTTGGCATTGACCAGCACCGCGCCTTTATTCAGCGATTTGTCAGCCGGTGTAGGTCCGCTGTTCCAGTTGATCGGGTTGATACTGACATAGGTTTCGCCCGCATGCAGAACAGGGGAATCCGTAACTTCCGGCAGTTCTGCCTCAAAACTGATGATTACACCGGTGTCATTATAATCCCAGGCCGGTTTGAGGTTCGGATATTCGGTATAAACCGATTCGGGGACACCCCATCCGATCAGATAGGCTGCCGCAAGATCATCCCGCAGCGCTTTTGCCTCAGGTGTATCCGGCGCAAAGTAATCTTCGAGAAGCCGCAGAGCGCACATTCCGCCGGAAGAATACCCGAACAGAATCAGCGGACGTCCGCTTTCATGGATATTCTCCAGGTAATATTCAAAGGCAGCAGCCGCATCCGCGTACTCCCGGTCCGCATACTGCTCCGCATTGTCTTTGAGCAGTGCTTCGAGCGTTGCCTGACGGCGCATCGGAGAATACACGACGCATTCATCCGTAACCATGCCCTTCATCCGGTTCACCAGACCCTGTTCTCTGCGGAAGGACAGTTCATTGACGGCGATATTGCCTTCCGGGCCGTTGACCACCGATCCCGGCAGAACAAATGCGTCCGCCTCCGCATCTTTATCTCCCTCGTTATAGCAGAGCCACATCGACGCATCGGAGAAATCGAGCGGGCTGAAGTCCGTTTCCATCACAATCTCCGGCTCCGCACTTTCCGTCGGTGCCGGTTCCGCCGCCGCTGTCGGCTCAGGTGTTGGTTCCGGCGTGGGTTCCGGTTCTGCGGCAGTATTCCCCGCTGTATTCGTGCATCCGCAAAGCCCAAGCACCAACAGCGCACATAAAATTCGTTTCATCGAAAAACCTCCGTGTCAGTCATTATACGTTGTTTCCTGTCCGCATGCGCCTGAAAAGGCATTCTTCAATCATGCGGCGTTTGATGCCTGCGGTCAGTTTACCGCGTCTCCAAGTTCCTTCATGAGATCCGGTATTGCGATCGACTGCGGACAGACTCCGGCACAGGCGCCGCACTGAATGCACATATCCGGCGTGCCTTCCGAAGCGACTGCCTGAATCGTTTCCTTACGCGGCCTGTCTCCCGAGGTTTTCCATGCATTGTATATCTTCAGGAATTCCGGGATGTTGATCTGCATCGGGCAGCCTTCCGTGCAGTAGCGGCATGCGGTGCACGGCACAACAATGCTGGCGCGGAACGTCTCCGCCGCTTTCTTCAGCACCGCCTGATCGGCATCACTCAGCACACTGTCATCACGGAAGGTGTTCAGGTTGTCATTCATCTGTTCCAGTGTATTCATCCCGCTGAGGATGACCTGGGTATTGGGAAGGCTTTTGACAAACCGCATCGCCCAGGAAGAAATACTCCAGTCCGGATGCGCTTCCTTCAGAATCGCTTCCGCTTCCGGGCTCAGACCGGAAAGACGTCCGCCTCGTACCGGCTCCATGACCATAACCGGAATATTCCGCTCCGTAAGAATCTCATACTCTTCTTTTGCGGTATTGAAATACCAGTCAAAGTAGTTCAGCTGGATCTGTGCGAAGTCCCAGTCGCGGTAAGACGCAAACCGGCGGAGCGTATCGGGTCCGGCATGGCTTGAAAAGCCAAGGTAGGAAATGCGTCCGAGCTCTTTCTGCTTCAGGAAATATTCAATACAGCCGCTGTTCAGATAGTCATCCGCATTGCCGTCCATGATGCAGTGCAGCAGATAGAAATCAATCCGGTCGGTCTGAAGCCGTTTCAGCTGCTCTTCAAACACCGCTTCGTAGTCCGGATTTGCGTGCAGGTTAAACTTGTCGGCGATATAGAAGGAATCGCGCGGATACTTCGTCATCGCCTCGCCCAGGCACCGTTCCGAATCCCCGGCATTATATACATACGCTGTATCAAAATAGTTGATTCCGTTGGTATAGGCGCTGTCAATAACAGCGTGCGCCTTCGGCCGGTCGATCGGGGAATTTCCGTTGTCCGGATCACTGAGAATGTAGCGCATATTTCCAAGACCGAGCCTGGAAAGCGTAATGTCCTTATATGGTTTTCTGATCATACTGTTATGTTCTCCTGATTCCATTCTACTTTAATACGGTTTTGGAACCAAACACAGTTTCTCTGTTGTTTTTCCTGCCCCCCGGGATACGGTTCGCCTCAAACGGGATTCTATAATTCGGATGACGAAAGCACAGAAAAAACGGTGCACACGGCACCGCTTTTTGTATGAATGGTTTTGTCAGTTCTTCACCGATTCCGAAGGGAACCGTTTTGCGAGAAATGCGTCAAGCACTTCCGCCATCTCCGGTGTAATCCGCTTCCG
>CAJOLG010000111.1 GCA_905235315.1 uncultured Solobacterium sp.
ATGAAACGCGGACCGGATACCCGAAATTCATGCAGGGAGAGGCCTGGCGGAGAAAGAATCTCACCACCTTCCTCGGCAGTTATACCGAACTCAAGCACGACACCGTACTATATGCAAAGCAGGTTCTCTCCGAACTCGGCGCCGACGGTATTACCCCGGTGGATGACCGCGGGTATGTCGAGCCGGAACCGGAAGTTTTCGGCCGTCTTTCTCTCCTCGCAAAGGCAACTGCCGAAGGACTGGATTCCTTCGGAATGATCAGTGAAGAAGACAAAGAGTATATGAGCAGCCTGCAGGAGCTTGCGGACAAGCTGCGGATTATTGCGGAGAAAGAGCTGAACAATGAACTGCCGGACGATGAGGAATTTGAACTCATCCGCACCTACGGCGGCCAGCTTGAGCATCTCTGGCTGCGCACCGTCAGAACAGAAGGACATTCGGACTATTACAGTACGCAGGAATTCCCTGCCGCGCTGGTAACGGACATCGCAACAGATCCGGACGGCGGAACCTGTCTGGAGATTGCCAATGCCAATCCGGCGGTCATCTATGTCATCGTTGCGTTTGACGGGCAGCTTCACATCGCATCCGGTTCCGTCTACCGGTTCTACCAGTTTGAAAAACCACTTGGTGAACGCATGACGGATGACGAATGGAAGAGCATCTGTGAGTCAAGCCAGGGACTTCCGGATCTGCCGGAATGGACGAGGGGCTATTCCTCGGATCTCTTTCTGTCCCAGGTGAAACCGCTCGGATTTGCCAGTACGCTGGTCGGGAATCTGAATGTCCGCAATGCGCCGGGGCTTTCCGGAGAAGTGACCGGAAGAATGGAAATGGGTGAATTCGTTAATGTATATGAAACCGCGGAAGCAGACGGATATACCTGGTACTGTATCGGAAACAGCAGCTGGATTGCCGATCAGAACGGAGAGTGGGTGAGCTATAATCCATACAACTGATGTGAACGAACTGAAAAAACCGCTCCTTGCGCTGGCTGCGGTATTCTCGTTCGTATTTCTTGCAATATTCCTCTATAACCGGGGTCTCTTTCTTCCCCGCTGGATTGTCTGGCAGGAAAAAGAGCAGGACCTGCACGGCGGAGAACTCTCCCTGCATCAGCGCACCCTGACCTGGCGGAAGGACAACCGGATTCTCTGGCAGTCCCCGCCCGGGTGGTATGTGTCTGACGCAGCGGTGAGCGACTTTGATTCCGACGGAAACGACGAGGTGCTCTTCCTGGTCTGGCGGAAAGGGAATTACGGCTCTTCTCATCCGTTCTGGGAAGAACCGGACAATGACGGCTTTTATCAGCACCTGTACATCTTTGAGGCAGCAGAGGAAACGCTGGAGCGCCAGTGGATGTCTTCCGCCCTGCTTCCCCAGATTCACGCCTGGCAGACAGACGCCGGCCGGATGACCGTAATCGATGAATACGGCGAAACCTCTGTATGGATATGGCAGGGCTTCGGAGTCGTGCGAATTGCGTGAACCCATTTAAAAATCCGGAAATCAATTCCGGATTATTTTTCTTCTTCCTGAAACAGCGCCCGCATCTCTGCGCTGACCACCTGGGAAAGATAATCTTTGGACATATCATACAATTCTGCGACATCGGCGATCCGCATCCCCTGCACATACAGCATCCATATGATCGGCCGCATCCCCGGGTCGGGAATCCGGCTGATCGTATTGATGATATACATCAGCTTCGCTTCCGTTTCTTCCAGCCTGCGGCTGAGTTCGGTGTTCAGGTCGATGAGACTTACGATCCTGGCATCCGTGCGGTTTCCGGATTTTGTGCGCACCCGCGCAAAATCAACGGAATGCACACCGGTCATTTTGTGATCCACCATCCGGATCTCATCCATCTGCCGGTTCACTTCCGCAATGTAGTAAAAATACCTGCGGCATTCCCGTTTGAATTCCTTTGCGTCAGCCGGCAGCTTCTCATCCGCCATCGGCGAATACCTCCTTCATCCACTTATCCACACTGTACTGCAGCTGTCTGCGGGTAAGCCCGAATTCTTCCGCCACGTCCGTCTGAATCCGGTTTTCCACAAACAATGCCCAGATCAGTACTTTGGCGTTGTTTCCGCAGCGCTCGGAAATCTTCTGAAAGGTCTCCTCCACAAACCGGCAGTCATCTTTCAGAAACTGACAGAGTTCCAGATTCCCCCGGCCGTTCTCTTCGGTCAGATCGATTCGGAAGGTATCCTCACTGACCTCGGTTTCCGCAAGAGCAGGATACTTTTCTTCCAGTTTTCGGATCTGCTCCTTCTCTTTGAGATAGACCCGGCAGCTGTTTTTAAATGCATTCGCCTGCTGTTTGTATCCCTCTTTTGCCATAAATGTTACTTCTCCCTTATGCGCAATGGCGTATCATTCCTGCAAATCCGTTGTCCGAGGCGGCGGTCCTTTGTGAAACGGCCCTGCAGCACCATGCATGCCTCCGCGTTCCCCGGCCGGTTTACTTTCACAGTTTACTACACAAATCAACGTTTCAGCGGACGGGTTGCGCAGGAATAATATATATTGCGCGCCTTATTAAATGTTATAAAATGGAAGAAGATTGATTTTAACGAAAACAATCATCAATCCGGAGAACCCGGAAAAAGGAGGAAACAAACTATGGGACTCATTCAGGCAGGTATATCTGCAGCCAGCAGCACGCTTTCTGATCAGTGGAAAGAGTATTTCTACTGTGATGCCATTCCTTCTGACACGATCGCAGTCAAGGGACATAAGAAAGTCCGCGGACTTTCCGCAAACCGCGGTGATGACAACATCATCACAGACGGCTCCGTCATTGCGGTCGCAGACGGCCAGTGCATGGTTATTGTAGAGCAGGGTCAGGTCGTTGACATCTGCGCCCAGCCGGGAGAATTCATCTATGACTCCAAGACCGAACCTTCCGTCTTTACCGGCAGCCTCGGCGATGGACTCAAGAACATCTTTGCGCAGATCGGCAAGCGGTTCACATTCGGCGGCCAGCCGGCAGAAGACCAGCGGATTTACTTCTTCAACACAAAGGAAATCCCGGGCATCAAGTACGGCACCCCGTCCCCGGTTCCGTTCCGTGTAATCGACAAGAACATCGGACTGGATGTGGACATCTCGGTCAAGTGCTTCGGTGAGTACAGCATCAAGGTCTCAGACCCGATCAGCTTCTACACCAATGTATGCGGCAACTTCGCAAACGCGTATCCGGTCAGTGAGATCGAACCGCAGCTCAAGACAGAACTGCTCACAGCGCTCTCCCCGGCATTCGCACGCCTCTCCGCAAGCGGTGTCCGTTACTCCGAGATCCCGGCACATACCCAGGCTCTTGCGGATGCGCTCAACGATGAGCTCTCCAAGAAGTGGAAAGATCTCCGCGGTCTTGAAATTGTCAGCTTCGGCGTATCCTCGATCAAGGCATCCGAAGAAGACGAGCGCATGATCAAGGAAGCACAGCGCGATGCGATGTACAAAGACCAGTCTTACGCAGCGGCTACCCTCGTCGGCGCACAGGCGCAGGCGATGAAGGATGCGGCGAAGAACGACAACGGTGCAGCCATGGGCTTCATGGGTGTAAACATGGCCGCAAATACCGGCGGAGCGAACATTTCCCAGCTCTATGCCAACGGCCAGCAGGCTGCCCCGGCAGCGGCTCCGGCAAACGGCTGGACCTGTCCGAAGTGCGGTGCGGTGAACACCGGCAACTTCTGCGGTACATGCGGTGAGAAAAAGCCTTCTGACGGCAAATGGATCTGCCCGAAGTGCGGCGCGGAAAACGCCGGCAACTTCTGCGGCACATGCGGTGAGAAAAAGCCTGCATAATCCATCCTGAAAAAGATCAGGCACAGCCGGGCAACCGGCTGTGCTGTTTCAACAGGAAAGGAGGAGTACTATGGCCGAACAGTTATCCAACTACAAATGCCCAAACTGCGGCGGTCCGCTTCGGTTTGACCCCAAAGAGCAGAAACTGAAATGCGAATACTGTGACTCTCTCTTTACACAGGAAGATGTAGAGCAGTTTTACCGTCCCTCCGAACAGGCGGCGGCTGCCGAAGGCACAGATACCAGATGGGACACGGATACCGGACAGTGGAGCGAGGAAGAAGCGAAGCACATGCGGGCATACAGCTGCCCTTCCTGCGGCGCACAGCTCATCGCGGATGAAAACACCGCGGTTACCGTCTGCCCCTACTGCAACAACCCGACGGTTGTGGCAGGTCAGTTTGTCACAAAGAAACCGCAGTTTCTTCTGCCGTTTCAAATCGATAAAGATCAGGCAGTCAAGATTCTTACGGAGTTTTACAAGGGCAAACCGATGCTGCCGAAGAAATTCACAGCACACAATCACATCCGGGAGATCAAGGGCGTTTATGTCCCCTTCTGGCTGTACAACGGCGTAATGGAAGCGCATATAACCTTCAATGGCGAGCAGATCTCCCAGCATACCCAGGGAGATCAGATCATCACCGAAACGCGTCATTACTCCATCGTCCGTCAGGGCACGGTCACCTTCTCGGGTGTGCCTGCCGATGCCTCCAGCAAGATGCCGGACGCATACATGGACGCCATCGAGCCGTTTGATTATTCCAAACTCGTTGATTTCGACACCATGTATATGGCCGGCTATATGGCAGACAGCTATGACGTCGATGAAGAAGAAGACCGCGAGCGCGCAGATCTGCGGATGACCAACTCTACCACGGCAGCCATCACCAACACCGTCAAAGGGTTTACCGGGGTGGTTCCCGTCAATGTAAATATCAAGCGGGTGGACGGCGCAGCCGCCTATGCCTTCCTGCCGGTGTGGCTGTTATGCACCACATGGCAGGGCGAGAATTATCTCTTTGCGGTCAACGGGCAGTCCGGCAAGATCGCCGGCGATATGCCGACCGACAACAGTCTGATGCTCGTCTGGTTCCTGCGGATTGCCGGTGCGCTCTTCCTGATTTCGGCAATCGTACTGTACTTCATTGTGGGAGGATTCTTATGAAAAAACTGAAACGATTCTCCCTGGCAGCCATCTTCTCTGCCTTCCTGCTTCTGATTCTCCTTCCGCTTCCCACGAAGGCGGCAGCTGCGTATGTCATTGATGAAGCAGGCATTCTGTCCAATGAAGAGATAATGGAGCTCAACAAACTCGCAGAAGAAGTATCCCTTCGTCAGGAGTGCGGTGTCTATGTCATTATCACAGACGATATGCACGGCTACAGCGAGTCAAAGTATGCCCAGGGCATTTTCATGAACTATGACCTCGGCTACGACCGGGGGGATCACGAAGGCGCAAGCGGCGTTCTGCTTGCGATCTCCTACAGATATTCCTATTTTGACTGCACTGCCTACGGTGCGGCCTCCGGTACGTTCACGACAAGCAAGCTGGACCAGCTCAATGATCTTGCGTATGATCACCTGACCGTCAATGACTGGTATGGCTGTGCAGAGAACTTCATCAAAGAGTGTGATTCCATGCTTACCAGCAGCGGCTACACCTACTATGTGCCGGAATACACCGATCCTGAGATCAGCCACAACACGGTCGTTACCTCCCCTGCACAGCGCAGAAACCGCTGGCTCGGGTACCTTCCGTTTGCCGGAGTGCTCAGCTCCGCGGTCGGCGGTATCTCCATCTTTGCGATGAAGGGCAGAAACAAAACGACCGGCGTTGCCAAAGACGCAAACCGGTATATCATTGAGAACGGCGTAAAACTCAGTGTGGCCAGGGAAAACTACACAGGAACGACCCGCAGTGTCACCACCATCCACCGGGATTCCGGCGGGGGCGGAAGCTCTTCCGGCGGCGGCCACAGCTATCACAGCAGCGGCTTCTCCTCCTCGAGCGGCGGACGTCACTTCTGAGTTCCTATGATTCCATGCAGGGCGGATTCTTCCGCTCTGCTTTTTTTATCCAAACGGGTCTCTGGATCGTCATCCGTCCAGTTTCCGGTTTCGCGCAATGAGAACAGGCACTTCATAAATCATCATGGCAGCCCAGCCCGCAAAGTACGACCAGGGCACAACCGCAAACGCGAAACCCATCCGGTACAGCAGGATCCAGCAGGTGCCGCAGCGAAACCCCATATTGATCAACGAACTGTTCAGCGTGATGCGCAGATCGCCGGTGCCCCGGAAATACCCCTGGAAGGCATTGGTCAG
>CAJOLG010000112.1 GCA_905235315.1 uncultured Solobacterium sp.
TTCGCAGAAGATTCTCGGTCAGAGCGGACAGCGTATGCGGGATATCCAGCAGGATCGCTTCGCCGGTGCTGAGCTCTGCCATGGCAAGCGAAAAACCGTACCCGCAGTCTTCCACCGCGCAGAGATACACCGAGGCTTTTTCATCGGTAATCTCCTCCATGACCGTGCCCGGGGTGATGATGCGGATTACATCCCGTTCCACGATGCCTTTGGCTTCACTGGGATCTTCCATCTGTTCGACAATGGCAATCTTGTATCCCCGCTGCACGAGGCGCTGCACATAGGACTGCACCGCATGATGCGGAACCCCGCACATCGGGATACGCTCCTCAACCCCGGCACTCTTGCCGGTAAGGACCAGATCCAGCTCTTTACTGGCGGTTTTGGCATCGTCAAAAAACATTTCATAAAAATCCCCGACACGGTAAAAAACCAGCGTATCGGGATACTGTGCCTTTACGCTGAGGTACTGCCGGATCATCGGGGAATAGGTTGGTTCTTTCATCGGATTCTCTTTTCTGAATGCCTAGACATTATAGCAGAATACGCATTAATCTAAGATTGGTTTACCCATTATATTAAGGGGAGGATCCGCACAATGGGCGAAAAAGACACTGTCAATATCAAAACAACCGCCGATCTGCTCGAAAACGAGAAAACCGAGCAGCGGAAAAAAGACGCCGAAGCGATCGAGGCAAAGCAGAAAGAAGCGGCGGAAAAAGCAGAAGAAGCACGCAGAGAACAGGAACGCAAAGAACAGGAGCTCGCAGCCAGAAAGGCCGAGCAGGAAGAGCAGCGGGCCAGAGAAGCCGCTGCCGCAGCGGAAGCGGAAGCCGCAAAAGCCGCAGCGGAAACGCAGAAAGAAGAGCTCATCGGCGCAGGTCTTGCGCTTGCCGGAACCGCACTTGCCGGAAATACCGGCGGTAAGAAGAACTCCGGCGGGTTTTTCAAGGGCCTTCTCCTCGGCATCCTCATCGGGGCGCTCGGACTGTGGTTTCTGATGCCGAAACAGCCCTCTTCTCCCGAACCGGCCCCGGCCGCTGTCGAAGACGCGGATGTCACCCTCGACAATAACGGCATCCTCGGCTTTACCGCTGCCGATTTTCAGGAAGCGGTGCTCTCCGCCGCATCCGAACATCAGGAACTGATTGTCATGGAGCAGCCGTTGTCGATCACCACCACGATCACCAAGGCAGGGCTCGGAAATCTTGCGATCTTCGCCAAAATCAAGGAAGTCACCTATTACGGAACCGGGGTATATACCGTAGACCTCTCCGGCATGAAGGAAGACCGCATCCTGGTGGATGAGGAAACCTGTACGGTTACCGTACGGATTCCCCATACGGTGCTGCAGTATGTAAATCCCGAACTGTCAAAGACGGAATTTGAAGATACGGAAAACGGCCTCCTCGCCTTCGGGGACCTCAAGCTCACCCCGGAGGAGACCAATCTGCTGGAACAGTCGGTTTACCGGGCCATGGAGGAGCGCCTCGACAGTCAGGATCTTTATCTCGAGGCAGACCGCTTCGCAGAACTCAAGACCTGGGAGATCTTCCAGCCCCTGGTCTCCGCTGTCTCACCGATGTACAGGGTTGCGATTGAATTTACGGACTGAACCGGGTTTACAAACGAATCCAGTGATAAAAACAGAACCGCCTTACGACGGTTCTGTTTCCTCTTCGGGATAATTCAGCACAACATGTTTCCCGCAGGTGCCGCAATGGCTGTTGGGAAAGATCGTGCGGGCATGTTCAATCCACTCCTCCGGATTGGTTTCCGAAGGAGAATAGTGCGTCAGCCATAGCTCTTTTACATGGGCTTCCGCTGCGATATGCGCCGCTTCGGAAAAGATCATATGCTGTTTGATCTTCGCCGCTTCCAGCCGCTCATCACTGCCGTACATGCCCTCAAGAATGGCAAGATCCGCTCCTTCGGCCGCTTTCATGATCCGTTCGGAAGGACGGGTGTCTGTGCAGTAGGTGACTTTGATTCCGCGCCGCTCTTCACCCAGCACCATATCCGGGGTATATACCACACCCTGATCCCGGATGGTTTCATTCTTCTGAAGCCGGCTCCAGTATTTGATCGGAATATGATATTTCGCGGCCTGTTCCGGGTCGAACCGGCGCGTCCGCTCCAGTTCCAGGGAATAGCCGTAGGTCTTTACGCTGTGCTTTGCGGCAAACGCATGGATATGAAGCAGCGAACCGTCCGGGAACGGAAACCGGTATTCCGGATTTTTCAGCTCCACGGTCTGCACTTCAAACGGGATCCCGGCCGCCACACAGAGCCCGGAGACCACCTGAAGCAGGTTTTCCGGTCCGACGATCGTCACCGGTTCGGTGCGGCCCGACATCCCCATCGACATCAGGATTCCCGGCAGGCCCATGACATGGTCGCCATGAAAGTGTGTCAGAAGAATCAGGTCAATATTATGCGCGCTGCATCCGGCTTCCTTCATCGCGATCTGTGTCCCCTCGCCGCAGTCGATCAGGATTCCCCTGCCGTTATACTGCACGTAAAGCGAGGTCAGCCAGCGGTTCGGAAGCGGCATGGTTCCGCCGCATCCAAGTAATGTGATATCAAGCATAGTCTGTTGGTTTCCTTAAGGCATACTCATTTTAGCACGCCGGTTCTATACATAGGGAGAGAAAGAAACCGGCACCTCATACGGGGCACCGGCAGGAATGCATTTATTTGATGACACGCACCCGGAAGACGCCGTTCAGCGCGCTGAGCTTTTCGATGGTCGCCGCCTCCACCGGGCTGTCGAGGTCGATCATCGTATAGGCAACATCCCCGCGGGACTTGTTTGCCATCTCGGCAATGTTTTCGCCGGCATCGCCGAGGATACCGGTGAATCCGCCGATCATGTTCTTCTGATTCCGATGGAAGATGGCAATCCGGCTTACCGCCTCGCAGATTCCCAGGTCACATGACGGATAGTTGACCGAGTTGCGGATATTGCCGTTCTCGATATAATCCTGCAGTTCCTCGACTGCCATCATCGCACAGTTGTCTTCCGACTCTGCGGTGGACGCACCGAGATGCGGTGTGGTGATGCAGTTGGGGTGACCGGCTACGGTAGGATTCGGGAAGTCGCTGACATAGCGGCGGATCTTTCCGCTGTCAACCGCAGCGAGCACTGCGGCTTCATCCACCAGCTGGTCTCTTGCCATATTGATGATGACAACACCGTCCTTCATCTTTTCGATGGCTTCCGCATTGACCATCTGTTTTGTCTGTTCCATCAGCGGGACATGAATCGTGATGTAGTCGCATTCACGGTAGATGTCTTCCACATTGATCACATGGGTGATCTTGCGGGACAGATGCCATGCATGCTCGACCGAAACATACGGGTCATAGCCATACACATCCATGCCCATGTATACCGCGGAGTTGGCAACTCTTACCCCGATTGCGCCAAGGCCGATAATGCCGAGCTTCTTGCCTTCCAGTTCGGTTCCGGCAAACTGCTTCTTTTCCTTTTCGGTATCCGCGGCGATCTGCGGGTCATCCTTGTTTTCCCGCACCCAGTCGATTCCTTCCACGATATCGCGGCTCGCCAGCAGCATCCCCGCAAATACAAGTTCCTTGACTCCGTTGGCATTCGCACCCGGGGTATTGAAGACGACGATACCCTTTTCGGAGCAGCGGTCCAGCGGGATATTGTTTACGCCCGCACCGGCTCTTGCGATGGCCAGCAGGTTGTCGCTGAATTCCATATCGTGAAGCTTGGCGGAGCGGACCAGAATGCCTTCCGCCTCATTGACATCTTCTGTCTGTTCAAATCCGTCGTGGAAACGGGCCAGGCCGACTTCCGCGATATTGTTCATGCATGCATATTTAGGCATTGTTTACGTCCTCCGCATGTTCCTCTTCAAACTTCTTCATAAAGGCAACCAGTGCCTCAACGCCTTCCTTCGGCATCGCGTTGTAAATGGATGCGCGCATTCCGCCGACGGAACGGTGTCCCTTCAGGGATACCAGGCCGGCCGCTTCGGCTTCCTTGACAAACAGCTTGTCAAGCTCGTCATTCCCCGTCACAAACGGAACGTTCATGAACGAACGGTCTTCCTTGACGACCGTGCCCTTGAACAGTCCGGACTGATCAAGATAGTCATAAAGAATCTTTGCCTTCTCTTCATTGCGCTTTGCGATTGCCTCGAGGCCGCCCTGTTCCTTGAGCCACTTGAACACAAGACCGCATACATAGATGTTCCAGCACGGCGGCGTGTTGTACAGGCTGCCGGCATCGGCGTGCGTCTTATATCTCAGCATCGTCGGCACTTCATCCGGAAGATCATCCCGAATCAGATCCTTGCGCATGATGACAATGGTGACGCCGGCCGGACCGACGTTCTTCTGAACACCGCCGTAGAGCAGGCCGTACTTCGTGACATCGACCGGACGGCTCAGGAAGTTGCTGGAGATATCCGCAACGAGAAGATGTCCTTTGGTATTCGGAAGCGTTTTATACTCGGTTCCATAAATCGTGTTGTTCTCACAGATATATACATAGTCTGCGTCCTCCGGAATCGGAAGATCCGTGCAGTCCGGAAGGTAGGAGAACGTCTTGTCTGCCGAAGATGCGACAACCACGGCTTCTCCGTATTTGGACGCTTCGGCGCAGGCTTTCTTTGCCCACTGGCCGGTTACGATAAACGCAGCCTTATGATTCTTCATCAGATTCATCGGAATCATCGCAAACTGCGTTGATGCGCCGCCCTGCAGAAACATGACCGCATAGTCATCGGGAATTCCCATGAGATCCCGCAGATCCTGTTCCGCTTCCTTGATAATCGCATCGAAGACCTTTCCGCGGTGTGACATTTCCATGACGGACATTCCGCTGCCCTTGTAGTCCAGCATATCTGCTGCACACTGTTTCAGCACTTCTTCCGGAAGTACGGCCGGACCGGCTGAGAAGTTAAATACACGACTCATTCAATCAACCCTCTCTTTACATAACGATGATAATTATAGGTGATTTTGTTCACAAATCGAAGGAAATATTGCAAAGCGGGAGAAAAAAGTTTCAGTTTCCTGAAACTTTTTGCCATGATTTTCAAATTTTCCGGTGTCACAGCCGGAACTGCGCATAAAAACTTCCGCTCAGCTGCGGAAGCCTCCCTTCACCATACGCACCGCATCCGGTTCCTCCGAACGTTTCATCCGGTCGGTTCCGATGGACCGCCTGTAAATGATGCCGGTCTCAATCGGCTCATCAAGTACCCGTTCAATATCGGCGATCGATCCGTTGAGATACTCGTAGTTATCGAAATTCCCGCTGGACGCAAGTCCGTTGGCCCCGCCGAAGTAGGCAGTCGCCTTGTCTGCGTCAATGACAAACTCCAGAACACTGCCGTTGGAGTCGGCACTGCAGCCGTTGGTCGCATGAATCGAAGCCTTGGCATCCACCTTGACGACGGGAATCGTGATTCCGGTATCCAGAATGAAGTAGTAGCGGGAGCCGATCTCTCCGAAGGAGTAGGCAAGCGCAACCCCGATAAAGCCGTCTTCATCGATCAGAAAGCCGGTTTCATCATCCACCACACAGTGGTTGTGAATGTACTGATACTGTGCGCTTCCGACACTGGTGATCAGCCGGTAGTCTTCATATGTCTTGATACTGCTGGTGCTGCAGGCACCGATGCTTTCGGATTTGAATTCCTTTTTGTAATTCTTCAGCCGGGCAAGCGAAAAATCCGCCGGGGAATACCCGGTCAGGAAGGTTAAGGCGCCGGCACTGAAAAGCAGGCATGTTAAAAAGCGTTTCGCCTTCATAAAGCATGTTTATTGTACGCTGACGGGGAAACCAGCGTCAAATTCCGCCCTGGCAAAGCCATGAAAAAGCCCGGGTATTCCCCGGGCTGACCGGTCAGCGGAGTTCCACTTCCAGTGAATAGTCTTTTGCGACACCCTTGACGATCGGAGAATAGATTTCCCATACCGACAGGACTGCGAACCGCCCGGCGGTTTCCGCCGCATTCGAGCTGTCCAGTTTTTCCTGCATCTTGTTTCGGACTTCCGCCTGGATTTCCGCGTGCTGTTCCGGCGTCATCTTGATGTCTCCGAACGCAAGCAGGCCTTTTGCGGTATC